>JAZQNC010000032.1:0-4661 GCA_045627165.1 Eubacteriales bacterium | reverse complement strand
TGACGGGTCTGCATTCGAGAATATCGCGGATACGGTTTGCGGAAGCGTTTGAACGGGAGATCTGCTGGAACATCATGGAAACCATCATGAGCGACATGAGTATCTGCGTGATGTAGGATACCGCCGCCATGACCTTACCGACGTCGTAGGCTCCGGCTTCGACCTGATATCCTCCGATGAGGATTATTGCGCAGACCGCGGCGTACATGATGATGTTGATGACAGGGAAGAGCTTCGCCATGGTATACGCGACCTTGAGGGATACATCGTGCATCTCTCTGTTGGCGTTTTCAAAACGGGAGTTTTCATAGTCTTCGCGCACATAAGCCTTGACGACCCTCGCGCCGTTGACGTTTTCCTGAACGACGGAGTTTACACGGTCAAGCTTTTTCTGTACCACGTCAAAAAGAGGAGTGCATTTGCTTATTATAATGAAAACGTATATCAGCTGAATGGGGAGAGCGGCAAGAATTACCAGCGAGAACTTAACGTCAAGCGACAGAGCCATGACGATGCCGCCGATAAAGTTGATGGGCGCGCGCACCATCATGCGCAGAAGCATCGCGACGAAATTCTGTACCTGCGTTATGTCGTTGGTAAGTCTCGTCACGAGAGAACCGGTGGTGAATTTGTCGGTCTGTTCAAGCGAAAGGCTCATGACCTTCGCAAATGCGTCTTCGCGCAGATCATAGCCGAATTTCTGGGATACCGCCGATGAAGTGAACGAGGCAGCCATGCCGAAAAAGCCGCCGAACACCACGAAAACAAGCATTCTCAGTCCTATGGAGATCACCTGTTCCATGTCTCCGGGTATGACGCCCAGGTCGATTATATCAGCCATAAGAGTCGGCTGAAGCAGATCTATTACGGTCTCGCCTACCATCAGCAGCGGCGTAAGCAATGCCAGAAACCAGTATTTTCTGAGATAGGAGAATAGTTTCAGATTCATTTTTTATCCTTGTCCTTATATGCCACCATATTGATCACGGCGCGCTTGAGCAGCTCCGTGAGCTGTATCTGTTCTTCTTCGGTAAAATCAACGAAGGCCTCAACGTCCATGTCGTTGATTTTTGTCTTTATTTTTTCGTTGAAGGCTCTTCCCTTGTCGGTCAGAAACACTCTTGTCTGACGGAGGTCGTGCTCGTCCGTTTCGCGTCTTACCATTCCGTCGATTTCCATTTTCTGCAGAGTTACGCTGACTGTGGGAGCCTTGATATTGGCGGCGTTGGCGAGCTCGAGCTGCGTCACTCCCTCGTGGCGGCCGAGAAAGCGCATGATGTGACGTCCGCTGTTGGTGAGACTTATATCGTCGTTTCTTGAGCAGTCTTCGAAAATCTTCGTGATCATGTTGCAGAGCATCAGAGGAGTTGCGTCGGCCGGAAAAGGATGGCGGCGCGACTCATCGCTGCAGCAGCAGCATGAATGTGAGTAATTGCGTTTTTTCATGGTATAACCTTTCTCAGTGACAGAATAATGTTGTAAAAAACTAAAAAAAATCCGTCAGCAGCGTATTGTTCATTCGCTAACTAACGGAAATAATTATACTATTGAATTATGTTTTTGTCAAGTGTGAACGGTTTAGTTTACATTTAGTTTAATAATGAAGTACGGAGGAAAAACGGCAGCCACAGGGTCATTTTTCCGCGATTTCGTATAGCCCGTCCATTACACGGGAAATATCTGATTTGATATCTCCGGAACGTCCGAAGGAATACAGCAGGTCATGCAGCTCATCGGCATATTCGGGCTTCGCGGCGGCAAGCAATCTGAATTTCTCAACGTTTCTGATGCCCTGGGCGATTTTCTCGAAACGGTGCGAGGTATGCGCCTCTCTGCACTGTCCCATGCTGTCGGGATAGATAAGGTACAGATCTCCCGCGGCGAACAGGCGGTGCTGCGACGACGCAATGGGATCGGCGTTGAAGGAATCGAGCGCCCAGCGCAAAAATCCGTCGGTGCCGCGCATTGCTGTGAACATCATGGAATATTCGCTCTCATAGGGCTCGTTCGACAGAGCGGAGCAGGCAGGACCGCAGGTATAGAGAGTGGTATTCTTTCCGGCTTTTCTGCGCTTTTCGGCTATCTCCTCAACTCTGTCACCGTCCATATACAGGGCGAGCGAAAGGTCGTCTATACGGTCGAAGAGATATTCCGCTTCAAAACGGAACACCGCGAGAGAGGTTTTGAAGCTCTTTCCGTCGGGAGACTTTATTGAGTCGTTGAGATCGAGGAAGGCTTCGATCTCCTCGGGGGGACGCTCATCCATCGAAAGGTATGTCCGTTCAAACAGTCCTCTCTCTGTCATGTGCACCATATAGTCTGAGATGAACGCGCCCCAGATCTCTTTCCATTCGGCGCTTCCGGACTGCGGACATACGCACTTCACGCTTCCGTCATCTTCGATCCATGTAACGCGGTTGCCCCAGCAGGATACCGAGAAGGTCTTTATCGCACAGTCGATCCCGCAGTCGAAGTTAAGGTCTACCCAGCGGTCAAGATCGGTATAATCAAACGTAAAGCTGCCGTCCGCGTGACGGTGCCATTTGACCATCGAAGGATAGGGATCAAAGGTCTGGGAGTTCCACGGATCCTCAACGCAGGTTACGGTCACAGCCTTTCCTCCGGCTGATCTGTATATTGCAAGCTGAGAACGAAGCGCACCGTCAGCCTTGCCCGTGAGGTGGACAAAGGGAAGATCCTTTACATCGTTTCCGAAATACGCTTCGGTGGTCTTGCCGGAATAATATCTCTCAGCACTGTAGGGATACTGCCACAGCTCAAGACGGAAGGGATAATCCTTAGGCTCGGGAAGCGTGTATCCGTAAACTTCAAGTTCTGCGTTTATTTTTATATCATCGCAGCCGTCTGCCGTTACGGTGAATACCGTACTGTATTTTCCTGCCTTTGCGTCACAGGGAATATCCGCAAGCGCAAACACCGTATTTACGGAATACGGTTTCAGATCGGCGGGGAGATGAAGATTAATGCAGTCGGGTACGTATTTTCCGGTGTCGTGCGCAAGCGTCGGAGTGACCAGTCTTATATCCGCGCAGCACGAGCTTATCACTCCGCTGTCGGAAATCAGATCGGACATCGTCACATTCACATTTCTGACCGCCGCGCTTCTTGTGAAAAGGTCAAGCTTGATCAGAACTCGGTCGCGCCGGAACGCTCTGTATAACGCTTTGTACGTTATTCTGCCGTCATTTATTGCTTTCAGTACATCGGTGTAATTTTCGGGACAGGTGTGGAGGCTTTCATCCGAAAGAAATGCGTCAAGCGGCTTTCCTGTTTTTTCACAGTGAACCGGTATGTCTTTTCTTATGTCATGATTTTTCACCGATACCGTTATCACAGCGTCTCCGCATCCGGAAGCATACAGATTTCCTTCTGAGTCGGCTTCGACGATACCGGTATTGGAAGAGGAAAACTCGACCTCGCGGCAGTCTGCGTAATCGGGCATTACCTCGGCGCAGAGCTTTGCGGTCATGCCTTTTTCGAGATAAATCGAAGATGGACTTACCTCAATGCTTTCGGGCAGAAATACCTCATCGCCGCATGAGCACTCTGCGTAGTCAACAGAGGCTTCATGTGTGGTTCCTGCGGATTCATTGGACTGCGAAAGCATCTGTACGCGCAGGGTATGCGTGCCGGAAGTTATTGCCTCAAGTGAAAAGAGCAGAGCCTGTTCACGTCTGTCGGGAGAATAATAATCCAGTTCTCCGACATATTTACCGTCAAGAGTAACCTCGCAGCGTGCGCCTTCGGAGGTCTTGTGTCCGTAAAGACTTACCGCATCTCCTCTGAACCTGAACGAGAACGCCGGCAGAGTGTCTCCGAACTGTGCGTCTGTTATCCAGTGTTCGTCTCCGCCGTAAAAGCGGGTGGGATAACCGCCCTCATGCACCCACGGACCCTCAAAGTCAAAACCGAAGCACTCCCGTCCGGTGCAGCTGTCGTTGATTTTTATTATCCTGTTCATATTCCGTATATCCTTCCCAATCTCGGAGCATAGCACTCGATTCCCGGATTTCTTGCGAAAACAGCGTCTTCGGCAATACCGGCATGAGCGTAGGTCCATATTGAATCTTTTTCGCGTCCGCTTTCATACAGATGAGTTATGGCGGTCTTTCTCGGATTGAACGCGGCTACAAAGTCCGCAAACTGTGAACGGTACGGCTCACAGGGCAGATTTTCCGCGTTGTTGTCCCCAAACCACAGATGAGCAAACATCAGGTCAATGCCGTTGCCTTCACCCCAGTGGGGTATGCTGTCATAGGAGTAGTCCCGTATATCGCCGGGGAGCAGTATGCGTCTTTGGGGTGTTTCGATCACATATCCGTATTCCGGAACGCCGTTCGAGCTGTTGGGACGGTAATGAAGACTCTTGAAGGGAATCGCAAGAATACCGTCAAGGTATATCGGCTCCAGCTCATGAGCAGAGATTATTTCATCCCCGGGGAGTATCTTAGTACATTCCGAACCGTCGAGAAAATCGGGGATTATCCATTTTATTCCGCTTCCGGCAAGCTCGCGCATGATATGAGTGTCGTAGTGGTCTACATGGTCATGAGAGATGAATATATACTTGAGTCCGCTGAGCAGCTCCCGCAGATTACCGACATTGCTTCGCGTAAAGCTCTGACGCATACAGAGATCCA
>JAZQNC010000031.1:0-5147 GCA_045627165.1 Eubacteriales bacterium | reverse complement strand
AGGGACCCACAGCCATGCTGAGATCCGCTTCGCATCTGCATCAGGAGCTGGCGGACGGCATCACGGTCATCAACCTTACCGTATCGAAGAAGATATTCACGAACCACGAGGTAATGCGCACTCTCATCGAGGGATATTTTGCGATGGGCGGAATACAGGTCCAGATCACCGTGACCTCCGCGGCAGAGCTGCTGGACGCCATGGAGCATCCCGAAAAGCACCGGGATCTTGTCGTCCGCGTGGGAGGATATTCGGAATATTTCAACAATCTCACCCCCACCCTCAAACAGGCTGTACTGGACCGCAACATCCACGAGGAGGCGTGAACCGCGGGAGCCGAAGCTCCCGTGAGAAGCGGCGGTCTGTCTGAATATTTAGTATATACCGGCTGAATATTTTTTCGGAAAATCAATAAAAAAATCTTGACAGCGGACGCTATTCGGTGTATACTTAACTATATCGTTTATCAATGCTATACAGGAAAAAGAGGTAAAAATCCATGAATGCTTATGTTGAAAGCGTTATTGAAAATGTGAAGAAGAAATACGCTTCCGAGCCTGAATTTATTCAGACCGTTGAAGAGGTTCTTTCCTCGCTTTCGCCCGTCGTTGACAAGCATCCCGAATACGAGAAGGCAGACCTGCTCAACCGTATAACCGAGCCCGAGCGTATGTTCACGTTCAGAGTATGCTGGACTGACGACGAGGGTAAGTTTCATACAAATACAGGTTATCGCTGCCAGTTCAACGGAGCTATCGGTCCCTACAAGGGCGGTATCCGTTTCCAGAAGAATGTATATCCCGGCATAATCAAGTTCCTCGGCTTCGAGCAGACCTTCAAGAATGCCCTCACCGGTCTTCCCATCGGCGGCGGCAAGGGCGGCTCCGACTTCGATCCCGCAGGCAAGTCCGACGCTGAAGTAATGCGTTTCTGCCAGAGCTTCATCTCCGCTCTCTATCGTTATATCGGTCCCGATATCGACGTTCCCGCAGGCGACATGGGCGTAGGCGGACGTGAGATCGGCTATATGTTCGGTCAGTACAGAAGACTCAAGGGCGTTTGGGAAAACGGCGTATTCACAGGCAAGGGCCTGACCTACGGCGGCTCTCTTATCCGTCCCGAAGCAACAGGCTACGGAGCAGTATACTACCTCCAGGAAGTTCTTAAGCATGAGAACGATACCATCGAAGGCAAGAAGCTCGCTATCTCCGGCTACGGCAACGTGGGCTGGGGTATCATGAAGAAGGCTGCTCAGCTCGGCGCGGCTGTTACATATTTCGCAGGTCCCGACGGATATATCCACGATCCCGAAGGCGTAGTTACCGAAGAAAAGCTCAACTACATCCTTGAGATGCGCGCAAAAGATCCTATGCACTGCAAGCCCTATGCCGATAAGTTCGGATGCGAATTCGTAGAGGGCGAAAAGTGCTGGGGCGTCAAGGACGTTGACATCTATATGCCCGCAGCTACACAGAACGACGTCAAGATGGAATCCGCAGTCAAGATCGCGGAGTCCGGCGTTAAGTACTACATCGAAGTAGCCAATATGCCTACGACAAACGACGCTCTCGCATATCTCCGTGAGCAGAAGCACATGATCGTCGCTCCTTCCAAGGCAGTAAACGCAGGCGGCGTAGGCGTTTCCGCAATGGAAATGTCCCAGAACTCCGAGCGTCTCTCCTGGACGGCTGAAGAGGTCGATGCACAGCTTCACCGCATGATGGAGAACATCCACTCCGCATCCGCAAAGGCTGCAGAGGAATACGGTTTCGGTTATGACCTCGTTGCCGGCGCGAATATCGCGGGCTTCCTCAAGGTCGCAACTGCTATGCTCGAGCAGGGCATATTCTGATCCATACCTCATCGGTAAAATATTCGGTCAGCAGAATCTGATATACGGCGCGTATGTTTCGGCATACGCGCTTTTTATCTTCGATATGCGCAGTTTATTCATAAATTACGCTTTAATTGAAGCGCAAAAAGGTATATAATATGCAAATATCGTCTAACTGATATAATAGCTGAAAAGTTCGGGAGGCAACAGTTGGCTTCTGCAAGAGTAAGAACCGATAAAATGGATATATTGAACGGACCGATGCTGAAAAACATGATCCGTTACACGCTGCCTCTGATAGCGACCGGAATACTGCAGCTGCTGTACAATACCGCCGACAATATCGTTGTCGGTCGCTATGACGGAAGCGTGGCACTGGCGGCGGTAGGCTCCACAGGCTCGCTGATAAATCTTATAGTCAACGTGTGCGTGGGACTGGCAGTAGGCTCCAGCGTTGCCGTTGCGCAGGAATACGGCGCGGGAAACGACGAGGGCGTGAGCGAAGTCGTTCATACCTCTCTCGTCATCAGCACGATAGGCGGAATCGTCGTGGCGCTGATAGGATATTTCTTTGCCTCGGATTTTCTGGTGCTGATGGGCTCGCCGGAGGATGTGCTGCCGCTTTCGACATTGTATCTGAAAATATATTTCCTCGGCACTCCCGCTTCGATGATATATAACTTCTGCGCGTCGATTCTGCGCTCGGCGGGAGACACGAAGCGTCCGCTGTACTTCCTTACCATATCTGGAATCGTAAACGTGATACTGAATCTGGTATTCGTTATACAGTTCCACATGGGAGTTGCAGGCGTCGCGTGGGCAACCATAATATCGCAGTATCTGTCGCTTGCCATGGTGCTGGTGTATATGTTCAGACTTCCCGACTGCTGCCGCATAAGGCTGAACAGACTCTGCATAAAGAAGGACAAGCTGATGAGGATCGTCCGCGTGGGAATACCCGCCGGACTCCAGAGCAGTGTGTTCTCGATCTCCAACGTAATTATCCAGTCCTCGATAAACTCCTTCAATTCCACCGTAATGGCGGGAAGTACCGCGGCTTCCCAGCTTGAAGGCTTCGTATATATCACGATGAATTCGGTTTCCCAGGCCTCGCTCACCTTTACCGGACAGAACGTGGGCGCGGGAAGGACGGAAAAGCTGCACAGGGTCATGCTTATGACCTCGGCGATCGTGACGGTGATCGGTCTGGTGCTGGGAATCTCGATATATATATGCGGCGTTCCCCTGCTTAAAATCTATCTTCCCAAAGACCCCGAAGCTATAGAGTACGGACTGGAAAGACTGCTCATGGTCTGCGCTCCCTATTTCCTGTGCGGACTGATGGAGGTCATGGTCGGCTGTCAGCGAGGCATGGGAATGTCTGTAACTCCGATGATAGTATCCACTCTCGGAGCCTGCGGCACTCGAATCGTCTGGATATACACGATATTCGCAAAGCACCGGACGCTGAAAACGCTTTTCATCTCCTATCCAATTTCATGGTTTATCACGACCGCGGTGCATTTTGTATTCTACATGGTCTGCCACAATAATCTGGTGCGCAGAATGGAAAACGAAAAGAAGCTTGTGGGCGAAAACGTCTGAATGGGCTTAACTGCATAATAAACAAAAGAGGCACATCCCAATCATTACAGTCGGGATGTGCCGTGTTTTTATCTGTTTGCGGTTTTACTTGAAGAACTTAACTCCCGACTCGAAAATCTTCTGGTCGTGATTGCCGGGGATGTTGCGTGAAACGTACTGTCCCTGACGCTCGGAGTGACCCATCTTGCCGAGGATTCTGCCGTCGGGACTGATAATGCCCTCGATGGCAAGATCGGAAGCGTTGGGATTATAGCGGGGATCCATTGTAGGCGCACCCGACATATCAACGTACTGTGTAGCTATCTGTCCGTTTTCGGCGAGCTTCGCAAGCACGTCGGAAGGAGCCGTGAAGCGTCCTTCGCCGTGAGATATCGGGATGGAATGGATATCGCCGAGAGAGCATCCGTCAAGCCACGGACTTGCCTTTGTGGCAATTCTGGTATTAACCATCATGGACTGGTGACGCTTGATGGCGTTGAAGGTAAGAGTCGGGCAGTCGGGGGTCATTTCGTCCATAATTCTGCCGTAGGGGAGCAGACCGGATTTTACAAGTGCCTGGAAGCCGTTGCATATACCGAGCATAAGGCCGCCGCGCTCTTCCAGAAGCTTTGTGATAGCTTCCTTGATTCTGGGGCTGCGGAGAACGGCAGTGATGAACTTGCCGGAGCCGTCGGGCTCATCGCCGCCGGAGAAGCCGCCGGGCAGCATCATTATCTGGGAATCATCTATAATGGAGGCAAGCTCAGCGGTGGAAGCTTCAAGCTCCTCGGAGGTAAGGTTGCGGAGAACGAAGGTCTGCGCCATACCTCCGGCGCGGTTGAATGCTCTCGCGCTGTCGTATTCGCAGTTTGTGCCGGGGAATACGGGAATGATTATTCTCGGAGCGGCGAAATGTCCGTGAGCGACTATCGAGGGAGCTCTGCCGCAGGCGAAGGCTTCGGGTCTGTCTGTGCTTACCTTTGCGGGAACTGTGGGGAATACGCCCTCGAGAGTGGATTTCCAGCTTTCGGTGAGGGCGCAGAGGCAGATGTCATTTCCCTTGTAGGTTATGGCGTGATTGCCGTTTGTGTAGCCGAGAAGCAGAGCGTCGGGAATTTCTGCCTCAGTCTCGAAGATGAAAGCACCGTAATTTTCGGCAAAGAGTACAGCAAGGTCAAAGTTATTTTCAAATGCGAAGCCTATGCCGTTGCCGACAGCCATGCGGAATATCATCTCGGCAGCGCCGCCGAAGCCGAGAGTTGTGCAGGAGAGAAGCCTGTTTTCTGCCGCGAGCTGAGCAACGCGGTCAAATACCTTTGTGAGAGAGGACACAACGGGAAGCGCGTCGGGACCGTATTCGGACGAGAGCATATATACGCGGTGACCCGCGCCCTTGAATTCGTTTGTCACGAGAGCGGGAGCCTCATGCGCCGCGATAGCGAAGGATACGAGTGTGGGCGGAACGTCAAGCTTTTCAAAGGAACCGCTCATGGAATCCTTGCCGCCGATAGCGGCAACCTTGAGGTCGGTCTGAGCCTTGAACGCGCCGAGAAGCGCGGAGAAGGGCTTGCCCCAGCGTTCGGGATCGGTGCGGAGACGCTCGAAATATTCCTGAAGCGTGAGGTAGCACTTGCGGTAGGGGATACCTGCGGCGACAAGCTTCGCAACCGGTTCCACAACCGCGAGATACGCGCCGTGGTAGGGGGATTTTTCACTGAGATAGGGATTG
>JAZQNC010000030.1:0-4198 GCA_045627165.1 Eubacteriales bacterium | reverse complement strand
AGATCAAACCAGCAGTCGTCTTCTAGGGGAGGATTGCCTTCTCCCGAAGTCCACTGTATAGCGTTGAGGCGTTCGAGGCTCAGCAGCATATCCACATGAGGAAGCTCACCGGGACCGTCAAGGTGATATACCGATCTGTCCATATAGGAGGTCTGATATTCCAGATCGGGAAGAATAAACTCGCCGAACATTTCCGGCGAAAGCATCGCGCAGAAATCGCACTGCATCGGATAATAGCTCTTATCCGACCATATCGGCATCCATGAAGACATACAGCCCTGCTCTTTCAGCAGTCTTGAGGAATAGCGCAGGAAATACTCTTTCCATATCGGTGCGAGCCTGCCGCGGAAAGCCTTTACCTCATCCGGGCTGTCGTACAGGTCATAGAGAAGGTTTTCCGTTCCTCTGAGAGACGCTATTATATCATAAGTGCCGCCTATATCGGTTATCGAGGTACAGAGAACATCCTTGTGACGCAGCAGACCGGCAGTCATTTTCTCGACCATTCCGTACATACGGCTGTTTTCATTCAGCGCCGGAACGGGAGCATTTTCCCAGTCCTGTACGAACAAGGGCTGATTTTCAAACCATATGGTATTCGGCGCGGGAAGATAGCTTCCTCCGACGCATGCCGAGAGACACCCCGGACCGAAATTCACAAAGGTCGAAGGAAAACCGTCGGCAAAATATCTGATGTGCTGCTGTTCGTAAACCGAACGCTCGATACGCTCATCCACGTTTTCCCAGCCGCTTATATAATCGTCGGGAGCCTTGAAGCCCGGACTGCCGTCCCACACTCCGATGTGGACACAGGCGCGGTCGGTGTCGCTTCTGTTCCAGAATGCGGTGTAACGTCTTTTTACGTCTTCCGAAATATACATACAGACCACCTTCTGTTTCGTTATTGTTCTTCGTTGATTATATCACAACAGTACTCGGTTTGTCAATGCTTTTCGGTTCTGTGCTGCGGCGGGAAATTGTTTACATATTTCGGCAGAAATACGTCCGCGGCATATTATATAATAAATCAGATTTCACAATGGAGGAAAGCAAATGAACGGCACATTACCAGGCGGTATTCCACTTCTTGAATGTACCGCGCTGCGAAAAAAATACAGCTCAAGCAGATATGTGCTTGACGGACTCGATCTGAAGCTTGAAAGAGGAAAGATCGCGGGTCTTCTCGGTCCCAACGGCAGCGGAAAGACCACCCTCATCAAGCTCATCGCCGGTCTGCTCACGCTGAACAGCGGCTCGATAATAATAAACGGTAATCCGGTGGGCAGACAGACAAAAGCGGCAGTTTCCTATCTTCCCGACAAGCCCGCGCTGAGCGAGAGGATGAAAATCAGCGAGCTTATCGGATTTTACTCCGATTTCTTTTCCGACTTCGAAGCCGAAAGAGCCCGCACCATGCTGGCCGATCTGAAAATCGAAGGCGATCCCGTCTTCCGCACTCTTTCCAAGGGAACGAAAGACAAGATACAGCTCATTCTCACCATGAGCCGCCGTGCTGAGCTCTATCTGCTGGACGAACCCATAGGCGGTGTTGACCCCGCGGCGAGAGAGTATATTCTGGACACGATACTCGGCAATTACGACAGAAACGCCTCTGTGCTGATTTCCACACACCTTATCAGCGATGTGGAAAAGGTACTCGACGACGCCTTCTTCATCGCGGGCGGAAGGATCATTCTTGCCTCATCGGTACAGGAGATCAGAAACGACACAGGCAAAACGGTGGACGAGCTTTTCAGGGAGATGTACAGATGTTAGGAAAACTTTTGAAATATGAATTCCGCGCCACCTCGCGCTGGTATCTTCCGGTTTATATCGCGATCATCACACTTGCGGCGATACTCCGCGTCACGATGCAGATAAGCTACCGTATGGATATTATGGTGCTTCCCATGTCGGTGACCGCGTTTCTCTACGCGCTGGCGGTGATCGCCATGTGCGTGATGACGGTGGTGCTGGCAGTCTGGAGATTTTTCTCTTCGATGACCGGTCCCGAAGCGTATATGACCTTTTCCCTGCCGGTTTCGGTATGGCTCAACGTGGCAGTAAAGGCGCTGACCGCCGTGATATGGACGCTGGCAAGCATGGTAGTCGGAGGAATATCGGTGCTGATATGCACATATTACAACGGCTTCATCGAGGATGTGTTACGTGCAGCGAAAACTTTTATGATGACGCTTCAGCTTACCGTGGGACAGTTCGGCGGAAGAGAATTCACAGCCGGAAATTTCACCGCGCTGATGATTTTCCTTCTGTTCAGCGCGATACTTCAGCTCTTTATGATATATCTTGCGATAGCTCTCGGACAGCTCGTGCGTTCACACCGCATACTCGGCGCCTTCGGCGCATATATCATCCTCAATCTCATCAACCGTACTCTAACGGGCGGGGCGATCTCGATAATTTCCCTGAATTTCCCGAAGCTCTGGAAAATGATACAGGGCTGGATGCTTTCGGTAATCGCCGAAAACGGGATCATGATAGCCTCGATACTGATAACAGCCGCGCTTTCGGCAATATACTACGCCCTCACCTGCTGGCTCTTTGAGCGAAGACTTAATCTCGAATAATTAAACGGTCATGATCTTTTCTATCGGATCATGACCGTATTTCTGTTTACTTTTTACCCGAAGTGAAATACAGAAGAAGAGTTATCGCGCACACCGCGGCGGCGATAACGGCTATCACCACGGGATTAAGCATCAGCGCGCTGTCCGCGCCGTATACCTTTCCCGCGTCCGTCTGTTCTTCGGCGGGCTCGGTTTCCTGCGGGGTTATCTCCTCCGAAGGCGCTTCGCTTTCGGTGACCGTTTCGCTGACAACACCCTCATAATCCTCGTCATCGGGATATTCCACGCTCTCTTCGGCGGAAATCTCGACCGCTTCTACCGTTTCGGTACTGTTTGTCTCGGCGGTATCGGCGCTCTGCAGCTTATTGGGCTTCTGCTTTGACGCTGTCACCGTTGCTCCGGTTTCGCTTTTTTCACGATACACAGGAACCGGCGCTTCACCCGGTACAAACACGGGCAGCGTCACGCGGGGAATTATCACCTCGGTGTCGTCGTCGGGTTGAACGTAATTGTCCGAATCTTCCGGAGAACTCTCCGTCTGCTCCTCCTGTGTTTCAGTCTGAGTTCCGGTATCCTCCTGCGGCGCGGTTTCAGCCGCTTCGCTGCTTTCGGCTGAGGTTTCGTCAGTCTGCGATCCGCCGGTCTCGGTCTGCGCCGAGGTCTCAGCGGGCTTTGTCGGGTCGATGATGATCGGCAGCGGTTCTGTTTCGGGTTCGTCGGGGACTTCGGCGGGCTCGGAGGTCTGCGCCGTGGTTTCCTCCGTCAAGGCCTCGGTCACGGGTGCTTCAGATTCGGATTCGGACACAACGCTCTCCGGCGCCTGTTCAGCTGCCGCGGCCGCTTCCGAACTCACTGTCGGAAGAATCGCGCAGAGCGGCATCTGCGGCATCAGCAGTACCGACATTAACAATATCAACAGAATTTTTGCCTTATTTTTCATCTTTGCTTCCCGATTCGGTCCGATACGGCAGTAAATAAACAATCAGTTCAGATTTCGTAAATTCTGGGGTCGTCAAGTCTTACGCGGCAGCCTTCTCTTGCGGAGAGATAGCAGGAAAGCACCATGCGCAGCGAATCGCGTCCTTCGTATACGGAGCAGACGGGTCCGCGTCTGCCGTTGAGGAAGTCTGCAAAAGGAACGTACTGAGCCTTGATTCTCTCGAAATGACCGGCGGGAGAAGGAATTCCGCTTTCGGTCCAGTTTGCGCTGCCCTCGATGAAATACTTGAGACCGTTCTCACCGTGAGGGAGTCGGCAGGAGGGATTATCGCCGAAGTTCTGAGCGATCGCGCCCTTTGAGCCGTAAACCTCTGTGGTTATCTCGGTAGCGGAACATGCCATTACGCAGGATATCTCGGCAACCATGCCGTTGGGATATTTGAAGAGGGCAACCGATGTATCGTTGGGGATCTTGCCGTCCTTGCACATGGAGGACATCTCGGCGCTTACGGTTTCCGGAACGCCGAATATCCAGTTAAGCATATCTATGGGATGAGCAGAGTCGTCGGCGAAGATATCGCGGTTGAGCTTGGGGTCGTTGTGCCATATGTTTTCAAAGCCCTCGGAAATATGAACGGTAAGGCCGTGAC
The DNA here is from genome assembly GCA_045627165.1 of Eubacteriales bacterium. Classification (GTDB taxonomy): domain Bacteria; phylum Bacillota; class Clostridia; order Oscillospirales; family CAG-272; genus JAZQNC01. The sequence continues at coordinate 21 of JAZQNC010000030.1, read as the reverse complement.
GACGGCGGTAGTAATAGGTAT
>JAZQNC010000029.1:0-3809 GCA_045627165.1 Eubacteriales bacterium | reverse complement strand
TATTGCGTCATGAACGGAAACAACGGCAGAAAACCAAACCGTCCGAATACGAATCAGCGGCGCAGTACCGCCGACAGTTCACGGACACAGAATACTAAAGGTCAGAGGCCGAACAGCTATACACAACAGCAGAGGTATCAGCCGAACGGTTATACACAACAGCAAAGGTATCAGACAAACGGCTATACCCAGCAGCAGCGTTATCAGCCGAACGGCTATACACAACAGCAGAGGTATCAGCCAAACGGCTATACCCAGCAGCAGTATCAGCAGAACGGTTATACCCAGCAGCAGAGGTATCAGCCCAACGGCTATACCCAGCAGCAGTACCGTCAGAACGGTTACACGCAGCAGCCGCAAAACCGGTATGAACATAATCAGAAAAACCGAAAACCGCCAAAGCCGAAAAAGCCTAAGCTTACCGCCGAGCAGAAGGAGATGCTCCGCAGACAGAAGGAGTTCACGCGAAAAATAAAGCGCGAGAATTTCAAGCGGAAGCTCATCATAGTCTCCGTTACCGCGGCAAGGGGCTTTCTGGTGGCTCTGGCAATAGCCGTGCTTATGCTCGCCGTCATATTCGGAGCGGTGATGCTTGACGCGCATTACGTCAGGCGCGTAAAGGAAGAGGATTACAGCTTTTATATAGGCGAAAGCGAGCTTGCGTATTCAAAATTCAATATTTCGGAAGGTCTGCTCTATCCTTCCGGAAATGGCGTTCCCTATGTGAAGATGAGCCTGCTGACAGACTATCTTTCTCTGATTACCACCGGAGATTCAAACAGTCTGAAATACATATTCATAGACGATCGCAGTCAGGAATTTGTTTTATCATACGGTTCAAGCGTTGCCGTGGTAAACGGTGAGCTTGCCGGTATGGAGTCGGAAGTGCTGAAAATAAACGGGGAAATGTATGTTCCGATGTCGTTTTTCACTCTCTACTGCGACGGGATAGTATGGCGGATAGACGATGCGAAGCATCAGGTCGTTTTTTCCTGTGCGCTTACCGATGAATCTCAGGACACTCTCGAGAACTACAGAGCGCTCCGCAGCGACAAAGACAGCAAAAACGACATTGATATAACGTCGCTTTCTTTTGAGTATCTTCCCTTCACGCTGAGGATCCATCCGCAGGCTGTGACTTCTCCGATACACGAGTATTCGCTCGACGCGGATATTCTTGCGGCAACCGATCCGGCGTATATTGCGTCGCTCGCCGCGGCAAAAGCCGAGGCGGAAGCGCAGGCGGCAGCATCCGAATCTCAGTAACGGTGTACGGATGATCTAAGGGATTGGCTGCTTTCAAAAAAAGTATAACAGAATTTTGATCAAAAATAAAAAACGATGAAAGGAAAACAGTATGGAACTCGATAAGCTGACGGTGATCCGTCCGCAGCCTACCCCCGGAGATACGAGCTGGTTTACACATGACCGCTTCGGAATGTTCATCCACTGGGGACTTTATGCTCTCGGCGCGAGACACGAATGGATGAAGAGAAACGAGCATCTTTCAAACGAACAGTATGAGAAGTACTTCAAACACTGGAATCCCGATCTGTACGATCCCGAGGCATGGGCCTCCGCAGCGGCTGACGCCGGCATGAAGTATTTCGTTATCACCACAAAGCATCATGAAGGCTTCTGCCTGTGGGACAGCGCGCTTACCGATTATAAGGCTACGAATACGCCTTACGGCAGGGACGTACTTCATCCGATGGTTGACGCATTCAGAGCGAAGGGACTTCGCGTAGGTTTCTACCATTCGCTTCTTGACTGGCATCACCCCGAATATACCACAGACTGCTGTCATCCTCTGGAAAACGATGAGGCATACCGTGCGCTTGACGAAAAGCGCGACCTTAACAAATATGTTGACTACCTCTACGGACAGACAGAGGAGCTGCTTACTCAGTTCGGAAAAATTGATATTCTCTGGTATGATTTCTCCGTGGGAGGCAATCACAATCCCAAAGGCAGAGACCAGTGGAGAAGCGAAGAGCTTATCGCCAAGATACGTTCGCTCCAGCCGGGCATAATGATCGACGACCGTCTTCAGATCGATCAGGACGTAAAGACTCCCGAACAGTGGATGCCGAGAGAATGGGTTAAGGTGAACGGACAGCCGGTAGTATGGGAAGGCTGTCACACCTTCTCGGGCTCATGGGGTTATTACCGCGACGAGGACAGCTGGAAGAGCGTTGAACAGCTTATCATCATGCTTATCGACTCGGTATCCAAGGGCGGAAATCTGCTTCTCAACGTCGGACCTACGGGACGCGGCGAATTTGACGAGAGAGCGCTTGAGCGTCTCCGCGGCATAGGTAAATGGATGAAACGCCACAGCCGTTCCATTTACGGCTGCACGCAGGCTCCTCTTGAGTTTGAATGTCCCCGTGACTGCATGATGACTTATAATCCCGAAACACATTGTCTCTATCTGCATGTGCTCGCATGGAGATTCGACAATATCCTGCTTCGCGGTGAGCTTGCACAGCATGTGGATTACGTACAGATTCTGTCAGACGCTTCCGAGATAAAGTTTGACCGCAGCCCCGACGGGAACGAGGTCAGACTTATGACTCCTCTCAAAAAGCCTCTTAACGCCGATATACCGGTAATAGAGATATTCCTTAAATAAGAACTGTTATTCATCCGGAACCGCCGGGGTAGGATATGCCCGGCGGTTCTGCCGTTCAAAAATCATTAACATAATAAAATGCTCCGAACCCCTTGACAAAACTGCGTTTGTGTGATAGAATATATACCGTCAGCAAGAGATGGCCTGTTGGTCAAGAGGCTAAGACGCCGCCCTCTCACGGCGGAAACAGCGGTTCGATTCCGCTACGGGTCACCATATACAGCTGCATGGCAGCATAAAAGCGAGGGCGTGTTTCCTCGCTTTTATTTTTTTCTAATCATAATATAACCTGCAAGGAGATGTAAAGCCATGTTAAAAGGTAACGCAATAGTAGGTCAGTCAGGCGGACCGACCGCGGCTATAAACGCAACGCTTTCCGGTGTAATCAGAGGCGCGTTTGAGAACGAATGTATCGAGACGATTTACGGCGCGTTCAACGGCGTTGAGGGTATGCTTGCCGGAACGATCTGCAATCTCAACGAGGTATTCGCAAACGAAGCCGACCTTTTTACGCTTGAAAATACACCCGCGGCAGCTCTCGGCTCCTGCCGTCATAAGCTTCCCAAGGACGCCGCATCCGATGAAAAGAACGAGTACGGCAGACTGTTCGACTTCTTCAAAAAATACAACATCCGTTATTTCTTCTATATCGGCGGCAACGACTCCATGGATACCGTTGCCAAGCTCTCCGCATATTCAAAGAATGTTGATTACGAGATGCGCTTTATGGGCGTTCCGAAGACTATCGACAACGATGTATGCGGTACGGACCATACTCCCGGTTACGGTTCTGCGGCAAAGTATATAGCGGCTTCCATGCAGGAGATAATCCGTGACTGCGCCGTATATACCGTAAAGGCCTGCACTATCGTTGAGATCATGGGACGTGACGCCGGCTGGCTTACCGCGTCAGCAGGTCTGCCCGCACTTGTGGGCATGGAATCTCCCGATTTCATCTATCTTCCCGAGGTCCCGTTCTCTATGGATAAATTCATAGAAGACGTAAAGATCGCAAAGTCGGATCGTAGCCATGTCGTTCTGTGGGCCAAGGAGTTGTTACCAGCAGTTGTCTTCCTAAGACCGCTTGGCCTCCGACTTGGAATCTCCCGATTTCATCTATCTTCCCGAGGTCCCGTTCTCTATGGATAAATTCATAGAAGACGTAAAGATCGCA
>JAZQNC010000028.1:0-2901 GCA_045627165.1 Eubacteriales bacterium | reverse complement strand
GTCGTAGGTGTCGCTTTCGAGCCGGAGCGCACCATATCCGTTTAAATCAAGATAACCATCGCCGGTCAGCGTTACGTCGACGATCTGCCCCGCGATACAGCCGTAATAGGCGTAACGGGCAAGGGACTCATCACCGGAAACGATGTTGCAGCTTCTGTCCGTGCGGATAACACTGCTGCCGACGAGCTTTATGATGATGTCTTTTGTTGTGAATATTCCGCCTGCGTAGACCTCGTATCCGTCAGGACACTGCACGGTCACGTTGGTGATAACCGCATCTTCAAGAGTGACGGTCCACGGCGTTGTGGTCATGTCGAGAGTTGCCCTGCCTTCACCGCACTTTATACCTGTTTTCGCGTTTGCCGCAGAGAACTGGTTGCCGTTTACCCATATGCCGAGTCCGACTTCGGTAAGCTTTACGCCTTTGTAGTCGGTAAGTGAAGTCTCGCCGTCCCAGTCGGAATAGGTGCTTGAACCGGTCTTGGGGCAGACCGTGACATTCACTGCCTTTTCGTAATCCTCGGAGAATACAGGAGAAACGCCGAATGCCGAAATCGCCGCACCCTTGCTCTGTCTTGCTTCTATCTCGAAGCTGCCGCCGTTTATCTTCGGTGCATTGTAGGTCTGTATCGCGCAGGCTCTTTTGCTGCTGTCGCCCAGCGAAAGAGCGGAGATATCATATGTACCGCTGTTTACAGCAAGGTCATCACAGAGTATGCCCATGCAGTAGGCATCGCTGCTCATCTCGACCTCAAGAGTGCCGTTTCCCTCCAGTGTGAGGTCTTTCATATGAGTCCCGTCGTCATCCCTGAAAGCGCACACGATACCCGCAGTGGTGGTCGTCCTGCCCTTGTCGTACTTTCCGATATAGTTGTTGCCCTCAAGGACTATTCTCAGATCATTCGCCGAGCAGATGCCGCCGTAATATACCGTTCCTCTCAGATTGGAAATGATGTCGATATAGGCATTGTCAAGAGTAAGTGTATACGGTGTGGTGGTCGTATCGAGAGTTGCAGTACCGCCGTCACAGTAAATCTCACGGTTGCTCTTGGTAAATTCCTCGCCGTTTACCCATACGCCAAAACCTTTTTCGGTTATCTCGGCGTATTTGTAATTGCAAAGGCTGGCCATACCGTCCCACTGTACAGCGTTCGAGCCGTCGGGATTTTCGCTTACATACACGGGATTCCTGTCATAGGAATAGTCAAAGGACGGTGTCTGATAGAAAATCATGGTATCCGCGTTTTCTATCGGCTGCGACGCCGAAAGTATCAGACTGCCGCCGTGTATGTTCGGCGTGTACAAATTGTTGACAGCTCTGGCGTAATACTTTTTATTCGTGCTCGTGGTATTTGCGGAAACATTCAGTTTACCGCCGTAAAAATCGAGATGGCCGCTGTGTATCGCATCTGCGTAAAGGTTGGAGCTAACATTTATATTCAGCTTGCCGTTGCCGAAAAATCTCAGCGCATAGGCGTAATCGTCAGATGCGACATTTATCGCTGTGACATATGCATTATTACCGGTAACATCGATAGTGTTTTCGCCTTTCAGCTCGATGTCCAGATTGTAGTCGGATTGAACAGCCTCGAAAAAGGTGCTGCCTGCATCTACATCCGCCGTTATGGATGCATTTTCGAGGACTAGCCTTCTCGGAGCTGTATCGAGCAGTGTCGCCGTGCCGTCACCGCACTTGATGACCTTTTTGCTCTCGGTGAACGCTTCACCGGCGATGTAAACGTGTTTACAGTTGTCATTTATCCTGACGTGCTTATAACTCGATATGGGAGTGGAATGATTCCACTTTATTTCATCACTGCCGTATCTGTCGTTGCCGACGGTAATGAGCGGAGTGTAAGTTTCTGCGTAAGAAGGCAGAACAATCAGGGCATTGCTGTCACCGTAAAGGTCAAAGGTTCCGTTCTCGAAATAAAAACCGTTTGCCGCTGTTATGGCGTTTGCTTTTACCTTCGAAGTGCCGGCGTATTCGGCAACGACATTCAATGTGACGTCGCCTGTGAAGTCAAGGCTGTCCGCGATGATACCGGCGGAAGCCTGACATGATGCCGCATAGATATTCAGTCTGCCTGTGCCCCATACATCAAGCTTCTTTGTGCACTTTATGCCATATGCTTCACCTGTAAGTGAATCGCCGTAATCCACAGAAATATCACATTCTCCGTTTACGACCAGCTTCATGGGCAGTTCGGAATATATACCGTAATGCCCGAATACGTCTTTCGTATAGTTTTGTGTGATAACTGCGTCATAGAGCGTAAGAGTGTAATCGTTCACGCCGGTGGTCAAAAACACCGCCCTGCCGCTGCCGCATGTTACTTCTTTTTGGGCAGAGGTTATCTGCACGCCGTTTACCCACACGGGATATTCGACTGCTCCGAGAACGTCCTCGGGTTCCTCCTCAATGACCGTGGGTGACAACATTTCGGATCCGTCTTCGGTATGCTCGTCTTTATTTCCGTCTGTTATTTCTATGGCACATTCTTCATCCTGCGCCGCGGGCTCCGATGTGATGGTCGCGTCCGGGACTTCCGATACATTTTCGCCGGACTGCTCATCAGTAAGCTCTGTCGCCGAAACATCCGTGCCGCTTATTTCCTGTGCGAACGCGGTTACCGGAAGCATACCGATAACAAGCAGTAAACACAGAAGGATGCTGGTAATTCGTTTTTTCATTTTTCTTCCCTCCGATTTCATCTTTTCCATTAGCGTGAAACATTTTTCTGCTATTATATTATATTGTATGGCATATCATTTGTAAATTGTTAAGTATCACAAAAAGAGCCCTTCCATTTTCGGAAAGGCTCTTTTTGTGTGCTTTGGCGGCTGCATTATCAGCAACACGCCGCTATTCGGTAACGTATATAAGTGCCTGATAGGGTT
>JAZQNC010000027.1:0-6274 GCA_045627165.1 Eubacteriales bacterium | reverse complement strand
ACCGACGAATGGGTCGCCGAGGCCGAAAGAAGGGGACTGAGCAACCTTCCGACAACAGCCGACTGTGTGCCTCATCTCGTTGCTGGAAAGAATATAGAGCTGTTTGAACGTCATCATGTCTTTACCGAGACCGAGCTTCGTTCAAGATGCGAGATAATGCTTGAGGATTACTGCAAGAAGCTGAATATAGAGGCGCTCACCATGCTGGATATGGTCAGCCGCGAGCTGCTCACGGCAGGTATCGACTATATGGGAGAGCTTCGCGCGATCACCGGGTCAAACGCCGCGTCAAAGCGATATGACCGTGTCCTTGAGCTGTGCGACAGGATCCAGGACGGCCTTGACGGACTTGCCTCCACTGCCGAAAAAGCGGAGAAGTATACGAATACCGCTGACCGCTCCGTGTATATGAAAAACAGCGTTCTTCCGGCAATGAAAATGCTCCGCGCCGACTGCGACGCGCTTGAGCAGGAGCTTCCGAAGAACCGTATTCCCTATCCCACCTACGAACAGCTTCTTTTCAGCGAATAACGCCGACTGCGAGGATAACGCGAAATGAAAAAGATTATCGTATGCCTTATCTGTCTCTCGCTGCTTGCGTTTACCGCGGGCTGTGATTCGGAAGACAAAAAGGAAAATGACTCCGAAAGCGAAGCTTTATCGGAAAATGCTGCGGAAAATACCGAAGAAGGCGAATGTATCGTGGACGGAATAAAGATACTTCCGCCGATAGTGGAAACGCTGCTCGAAGAGCCGGACGGAGACGTGGTTCTGAACTGAACATGAAATGCTGCCGGAAATAATGCCGGCAGTATTTTTTCTGAATAATATTTGCGAATGTTAATGGAATATTAAAATGTATACCATATAATATACGGTAACGTACGAGTTCAAACAACACGGAAGAGAGTAGATTCATGTCAGGTAAGTTCGGAAATAAATTCATATCGGTGTTTTCGGGAAAGAGCGGTACCGCCATAGTTGTGTCGGTGCTGATAATCGCCGTCTGCATAAGCGGTTTCTCGCTGCTGAAAGTCAGAAACGCGATGGACGCGCTGAATATCTCAGATGACGAGGGTCAGACAGTCGGCAAAGCGCAGACCGAAACGCAGACTGCGGAGGAAAATAATATAACCGAAGCTCTCGAAACCTTATACGACAGGGTGACGGATACCGAAACAGAAACGGAAGCCGAAACCGAGACTGAACCCGAAATCGAGACCGAGCCCGAAACCGAGACCGAGCCCGAAACAGAGACCGAATCCGAAACAGAGACCGAGCCCGAAACCGAGCCCGAACCTGAAACAGAGACCGAACCCGAAACGGAAACTGAATCCGAAACCGAAGCCGACGAGGACAGGATAGTCGTCTGCATAGACCCGGGACACGGCTGCGACGATCCGGGTACAGATTCTCCCTATCTCGGCGACTGGAGTGAGAAGGATATAAATCTGGATATCGCTCTGAAGGTGCGTGATTATCTCATCGAAAACGTAAAGCCGCAGGACATTCCTTTCGAAGTCTACATGACGAGAACAGCTGATACCTCTCCCTATGCCGAGAAAAACAGTTATGACCAGACAGTTCTGACTACAAAAGCGCGTGAGAGATTTATCGAGGACATAGGCATTGTGGACGCGGTGGTGTCGATCCACTGCGATTACTACGAGGAAGACCCGTCGATAGACGGAGTTCATGTGTTCTATTCGCTGGGAGCCAATAAAAAGTCCTCCTCCCTTGCCATAGACATAGGCGACAGCATAGGGCTGAACATGGGCAGGACCGCAGGCGGAAAACTTCCCGACGTTCAATACACATACTATGACGATTCGTATTATATCACGAAATGCACGCCCTATCCGACTGCGCTTGTGGAGTGCGGATATGTCACCAACGAAAAGGAAGCGAAGAATCTCATGAGCGAGGACTGGCGGCTGTGCATGGCGGCTGCCATCGCCGAGGGCATTATGACCTTCCTTCACATAGACTGAATAATACGGATTTAGGAATATCCGGAAAGGAAAAACAATGAAGCATAACAGAATGATCTGCGCGCTGCTGGCGATTGTGATGATCGCGTCGGCTCTGATAATGGCGGCGTGCTCGGATGACGGCGCGGAGAAAAGCGGCGATACCGATACGCAGAACGCCGAAACAGCTGAAGCAAGGGAGATATCTCTCGACGGTTACAGCGTGGTGCGCAGCGACAACACGAAAAGCAACGAGCTGATTCAGTCCTGCGTTGCTCTGCGCAAGGCGCTGAATGAAGTTTACAGCGATGTGGGTATCACAACCGACTACGAAAAGGATAAATCAAAGATTCCGACAAACGCGAAGGAAATCATCGTGGGCAGCACCAACCGCGCGCCTTCCGATGCGGCGCTTGCGGGGCTCGGCGTATATGATTACGTTGTGCGCTTCGAGGGCGATTTCCTTGTGATCTGCGGAGGAAGCGACGCGGCTACCGCAAAGGCTGTAAACGCCTTTATCGAGCAGTATGCCGCCGACGGTCAGAATACTGTTCCGGAGGATATAAATATTATGTACAAGCTTGAAAGAATCGACAATTCTTCTCTGATGCCGAAATATGTGTCGGATGAATATGTCACCCTTGAGCCTGCCGAGGAAAACGGCGAGGCCATGACCCCCGACTGGGCGAAGTCCCTGATAATGATGGAGGTCCATATCGAGACCGCCACGCCCGAAGGCACCTTCGCTTCCGCGGTCAGGGTGCTTGACCACTGCGCGGAGCTGGGCGTGAACGGAATCTGGCTCACTCCCATCTACGAAAAGGGTCCGGGCGGAAACGGCTACGGCAATATCGGTCCCCACAGCGTAGAACCCGCGCTCACCGGCACTTCCGATTACGAGGAGGGCTGGAAGGTCGTAAAGAACTTTATCGACGAGGCCCACAAACGCAACATCCGCGTCATGCTCGACATTATCACCTGGGGTACCGTCACCGGTGCGCCGCTCTATCAGGAGCATCCCGACTGGTACAAGGGAGAAGCATGGGGAAATAAGGCCTTCAACTGGCGCAACGCCGAATTTGTTGACTGGTTCGTTGACACCTGTACAAACGACATCATAGTATCCGGCTCCGACGGCTTCCGCTGCGACTGCGAGCCGAACTATACGCATTACAGCGTATTCAACAGGATACGCGAAAAATGCCTTGAAGCCGGACGCAAGATCCTTGTCATCGCCGAGGACGGCTGCGAGCGCAGAGACTGCTTCGACTTTGAACAGGACGGCGTGCTCTGGTATTCAAAGCTCGACAGAGGAGGACAGTACCAGAAACCGCTTAAATGGTATATCGACTGTCTCGACATAGTTGACAGCATAAAGAAGGGCAGAGGAATCGGTTCCGCAGACCTGCAGAACAAGGGCAAGGCGGGAAATTACCGCTTCTACACCTTCTGCGTGTCCAATCACGACTACCAGCGCTCGTTAACCAACGGCAACCGTCTCGTCATAGGCTACCAGGCGATCCTTGCTCCCTTCATTCCTCTGTGGTATTTCGGGGCTGAATTCAACCAGCAGGCCGCCGATCAGGTAATATATTTCATCAATGTTGACTGGTCATGTCTCGACGATTACGACAACGCGCTTTTCTTCGAGGATGTAAAGAAGTACATCCGGATACGCCGCACATATCCCGAAATCTTCGAGTATTATCCCGACAACCACAAGGATTCCAACATCTGCAAGGTTGAAGCCACGGGAACGAACCTCACGGCATACGCACGCTACGACGACGAAAAGGCTGTTCTCGTAATACCCAACAACAGCGGCGCGGAGCTTACCACCACGGTAACGCTTCCTTCCTCCGAGATAACTCTCCCCGCAAATCCCACCATTACCGATCTTCTCACCGGCGAAGAGGTCAAGCTTGAGGGCAATACCTTCAGCGCGACGATCAAGGATCAGTACATGGGAATCTACCTCGTTAAGTAATACAATAATATCGGGTCACGGCAGATCGGTCTGCCGTGACTGCTATTTGATAGAACCGAATTGAGGATAGTATTGTGCTGTTAAAAATTAATATTATTGAGTTGTTGAATGAATATGATAAATTCAATAATTCAACAATTGAATACGATTTTGACGATTCTACGATAAAAGAATCGTCACAGAAAATTTTTGACTATTGCAATCACTTGATAAAGACAATTCTAAGCTTGCATAACGATGATTTGACATTCGGCAATCATGATAACGTACTAATATACGATATGTTTGGTAATGTAAAAAATCGCGTTACCCCAATGGTATTTGTTACCGAATATCCTGAATATGCAAAAACAGAAATACCATCGGAAATATTGCAAAGAATTGCAAAAAGAATGATAGACAATTGTCAATTTAACGATACGAATTCATATAAGAATTATGTTTTTGCTGTAAATCAATTTTTTTATTGGTTGCTGAGTTCATATGAATACAATTTTATATGCAAAAGTTCTGCTGAGAAATATAATAAAACGCTTGAGCAAATTTCTTCCATATTGTATTGCTTGCACGATTCAGATAATGAGCAAATTCAGCTACTCCTTCTTATAGACATAAATTTTCAATTTGAATCAAATATACCATTATTACTAAAATATCCCATTAATTTGGAATGTGATAACCGCGTCGACAAAAAAGAAATTACATTTGAAATGTTGGAGAAATTTTTCTGTCGCTTTAAAATATTCCCTGATGGTGAAATGTATTGGTATGAATGCATGTGGAAAATTTTGGCAGAAAAAGGATTGACGTCATATTCTGATGATTATGAGTGTTGTGAGGTTGTACTGCGGGCTATTGCACTTTTGTGTATGTTTAGCGATTATTCTGCTATGAATTTTGATGAAAAATCAGAAATGTCAGTTTTGTACGACAGTGATTTTGCTGATCAAAAAAGTACAAGCATATACGATGAAGCGGAATATAATATAAAAATTAGTCTGCTTCCGCTTTATGTAAAACTGCATAGGGAACCAATTATTCAAGAGGAAAACATTGACGGTCAAATGCAAATAGATATGTTTCAAATGCTTATTGATGATGAAACAAATATGCTTAACAATTATGAAATGATACAACTAGCCAATACATATCGCAGCGAAGTAGTAAAGGCTATTTCAAAAAGAATATCGACCCAACAATTTTACCTAAGTTTTTATGCAACAAGCACACAATTTTATGAAACGGAAGAATTATCGGAAAAAGAAAAATATGATTGCTACGGAAGAGATTGTGATCCTGATGATTATTTAAGTCATATATTTCCTCATAATGCGGAAGAATTTTGGAACACATTCTTGAAACATTCTTCCCAGGTTAACCCTAGTGGGTGTTTTTGGCAGTCGAGATCAGTTACTAGACAATGGGTTTATGGTTGTTGTTATCCATACGAAGGGAGTCTTGATGAGATGATGTAAAAAAGCCAATAATTTCGTTATGAAGTTATTCTGCATTGTATTATCCTCTATGGAATTTACGTATTGTTAATAATAACATTGCGTGAAACTGTTGACAAACCGGGGCAGAAGCAGTATAATATATGGGTATTCCAAAGACAGCAGGTCGTGTGCTTATCCGTCGTAAGGCGGGTCACGGCATACATAAATTCCTGCCGAGGACATAAATAATGTTGTATATGCAACAGGCATCCGGTTTGGGTGTTTTTATGTTCGCGGCAGTATGTGGACTACATACGGGCTGCGTTTTTTTATACAAAAATTACCCGAAAGGATGGATTTCCCGATGCCCAGCGAAAAAATTCTGGCAGCGAAGCAGGCCCAGCTCGATGAGCTTATTTCCGTTATGAAGGATGCCAAGTCCGCTGTTCTTGTTCAGTATCAGGGTATTACAGTTGAAAACGACACGAAGATGCGTAAGACTCTCCGTGAAGCCGGCGTAAGCTACCATGTATACAAGAACTCCCTTACCGGACACGCATTCGACGCATGCGGATATTCCGATCTCAAGGATCAGCTCAACGGAATGACCGCTCTCGCACTCGGCACAGATGAGGTTTCCGCAGCGAAGATTCTCAAGGAATACGCTGAAAAGGTTGAAACCTTCAATCTCAAGGCCGGATTTGTTGATGGCTCGATACTCGATGCAAAGGGTGTTGAAGCTCTCGCAGCAATCCCCAACAAGGAAACGCTTGTAGGAAAGCTCCTCGGCTCTATCCAGTCTCCCATTGCGAAGCTGGCTATTGCTCTCCAGGCAGTTATCGACAAGCAGAACGGCGGAGCAGACGCTCCCGCAGCTGAAT
>JAZQNC010000026.1:0-2879 GCA_045627165.1 Eubacteriales bacterium | reverse complement strand
GTTGCCCATCGCGTGGCAGTATTCGCAGAGGAAGAAGGGCTGTTTGAAGCGTTCGTCAGCGAGATATTCGCGTATCACGTTGGGATGCGGGTACATTCTGCTCTCGATATCGACGGTCTCAACCTGCTGTCTGTTTTCGAGATGAATATAAGCGCCCTCGTAGTGAACGAAGCGGGAGGTGTCACGGGACTTGATATAGCGTGACATTGCCTTGTGGTTGCAGCCGAAGCCAGACTCGTTGCCGAGCGACCACATCATGATGCAGGCGTGGTTCTTGTCGCGCTCAAGTGTGCGGCGTTCACGGTCAACGTATTCCTCCTCCCACGCGGGATCGTCGGAAATTCCGCTCCATCCGCTGACCGCGCCGTACATACCGTGAGTCTCTATATCGCACTCGTCAACAACGTACAGTCCAAGCTCGTCGCAGAGCCCGGTAAAACGGGGATCGTTGGGATAGTGGGAGGTGCGCACCATATTGACATTGTGCGCCTTCATTATGAGAAGGTCGCGTCTCATGTGATCGAGAGGAGTTGCATGACCGAGAATGGGATGGCTGTCGTGGCGGTTCACGCCCTTTGCCTTTACCTTTTTGCCGTTGACAAGCACGACGCCGTCCTTTATCTCGTAGCGGCGTATACCTACGCGGATCGGGATAAATTCGCTGTTTACTTTAAGAGTGAGAGTGTAAAGATTCGGATTCTCATCCGACCAAAGAGCGGGATTTTCCACGGTAAAGCTGAAGCTGCTTTCGCCTGTGCAGGAAAAATCGCCCTCGGAAACCGGCTCGCGTCCGGCTCCGAAACGGTAATGGCCGCTTACCGGAGCGTTGGACTTGAGTTCAACGGTAACGACCGCTGAGGTGAAATCGTCATTAGGTACAGGCTTGACAAAGATATCGGTTATTCTCGCGCGGTCGCGGGCAAGGATATAGACCTCGCGGAAGATACCCGATACTCTCCACATATCCTGATCCTCAAGATAGGTACCCTCGCACCATTTCAGCACCAGTACCTTGATACTGTTCTTCCCCTCATTTACGAAAGAGGAAATATCGAATTCGCTTGTAAGGTGGGAAACCTGGCTGTAGCCGACAAATTTATCGTTTACATAAACGTAGAAGCAGGAGTCAACGCCCTCAAAGGTGAGCATAAGGTCCTTGCGCTTCACATAATCCTTTGTGAGAGTGAAGGTGCGGCAGTACAGTCCGCAGGGAATATCGTCGGGGATATGAGGCGGGTCCGCCGGGAAGGGATAGTTTACATTCGTGTAGTTGGGCACGTCGTAGCCGCGTCCGAGAGAATTCTGCCAGCTTGAGGGAACGGTCATGCGGTCGAAGCCCTCATCGCTGAAAGCGGGCGTGGTGAAATCCTCCACGTCAAGCACCGAGGAATAGAACCTGAAGCTCCATTCGCCGCAGAGAGATTTAAAATATGCGGAGCGTCCTCTGTTATCGCCTTTTCCTCCCATATGTCCGAAAGGATGCTCAAAGGGTATGAAATAGGCGTGAGGTTCGAGACAGTTGACATGAAGCGTGTCAAGTCTCTTATAGTAATCGGGAATAAAAGCCATGATCTTCTTTTTTCCTTTCGCTGTCGGGGTATTTTCCGGTTATTAAAGCAAACGGGAGTATAAGCTACTCCCGTTATATATCAAATACTTATACTTACTTTATGTCGTACTTATCGAGCATGGAGCCGATGCAGGGGAACTGTGTGGGACATGCAACCTTGAATTCCTGAGGAGCTGCCCAGTGGATCGCGTTGTTTATGATCTTCTCAACATATTCGTTGTAGAAGGATCTGCGGCTCTCGTGACCGGGCTGGAAATAGAATACCTTGCCGAGTCCGCGATAGAAGCAGCAGCCGGAGCGGAAGATATTGCCCTGCTTGAACCAGCTGCCGAATACGAGCTCATCGGGCTGAGGGATATTGAAGGGCTCGCCGTACATTTCCTCTATGCCGAGATAGAAGTTGTCGGGGATTCCGTTTGCTATGGGATGCGCGGGAAGGAGATTCCATACGATCTCAGGCTGCTCATCGCCCCATGAGAGAGCGCCGTCGGTGCCTACGATAGCGCCGAAGGGCTTGGAAGCGTGAGCGGAGTGGAGAGCTACGAAGCCCATGCCGCAGGAGATTACGCGGCGGCGGATCTTTGCAACCAGCTCATCCTTTACGTCTCCGTGACGCATATGTCCCCACCAGAGAAGAACGTCCGTGGAGTTGAGAACGTCATCCGGAAGTCCCTGATCGGGATCGTCGAGAGCGGCAAGACGGACGTTAAGCTCGGGGTCCTTGTCCTGGAAGGACTTGATCACGGCGTGAAGTCCATCGGGATATATCTCATGAACGTAGGGCTCTGTCTTTTCATGAGTATACTCATTCCATATCGTTACATTGATAGCCATAATTTTCCTCCGAAAATATATATAATAATAACATTCACACAGGGAAACGCCGCCGCGGTGCGGTGTACACCGCCGCATTGTACGGTATAATTATCTCACAGATTTGCCCTGTTGTCAAGTATTTTTTGCGCCCAACGCAAAAAGGACCGTCTCATTGCCGGGACAGTCCTCTCGTTATGTGTTTTTCAGATGGTATAAAACCGATGTAAGATCAACTTACTTGAGTTCAACCTTTGCGCCAGCCTCTTCAAGCTGCTTCTTGAGAGCTTCTGCGTCGTCCTTGGAAACGCCTTCCTTGATAGCCTTAGGAGCAGACTCAACAAGGTCCTTAGCGTCCTTAAGTCCGAGACCGGTGATCTCACGAACAACCTTGATAACGTCGAGCTTCTTAGCGCCGAACTCAGCAAGGATTACGTCAAATTCTGTCTTCTCTTCTGCTGCGGGAGCTGCTGCGCCTGCTGCTGCGCCGGGAGCT
>JAZQNC010000025.1:0-5700 GCA_045627165.1 Eubacteriales bacterium | reverse complement strand
GATATTGTAGGTTTTCTGAAGCTCGGTCATCCATGCCTGCATATCCGGACGTCTGTGATAAAGACGGTCAAGGGAAATGTACCAGTTTTCAAAATCCACAAAGGCGACAGCACGGGGCTTGCTGTTTGTCATGCTCTCGCTGAGTCTGCTGAATATACTCATTTCTTTCACCTCCTTTCATCTGTCTTACAGCATATCATACTGAATCATTATACAACATTCTCAGTGGAAAAATCAATACACCATATATAAATTTTTAAGAACAGTATCTCTGAAGGAACGTATCTATGAAATACCAGCTTATAGTGGACGGAAACAGCATATTGAACCGCGCCTTTTACGGCACGCCTCCGTTGAAAAACAAGGCGGGGCTTCCCACGGGCGCGCTATACGGTTTTGCCGCCATACTTACCGGTCAGCTCGAGACGCTGAATCCGGAATACGCGACAGTGGCTTTTGACCTGCCGCAGCCCACCTTCCGCCATATTGCCTACAGCGAATACAAGGCGGGAAGACATAAAATGCCGGACGAGCTGGCGGCGCAGCTGCCGTACGCTCACAGACTTGCCGAAGCTATGGGCTTTAACGTGACAGAGCTTGCGGGCTATGAGGCCGACGATATTCTCGGAACTCTTTCGGCAAACGCGGACAGCGATACGATGACCTATCTGCTTACGGGCGACAGGGATTCCTTTCAGCTTATAAGCGAAAACGTACACGTTCTCTATGCGGTCAAGGGCGAGAACATAGATTTCGGTCCGAAGGAATTTACCGAAAAATACGGCGTGCTTCCCTCTCAGTTCGTGGACGTAAAGGCGGTAATGGGCGACAGCTCAGATAATATCCCCGGAGTGGCGGGAATCGGCGAAAAGGGCGCGCTGAAGCTGATAATGCAGTTCGGTTCGCTTGACGGCATATATGAGAATCTTGACAGCGGGGATATCTCAAAGGGAGTGCGCGCAAAGCTGGAAGAGGGTAAAGAAAGCGCGTACAATTCCCGTTTCCTCGCGCAGATAAAAAGAGACGTTCCCATGGAAGGCAATGATACCGTGTATCACGGTTTCGACAGGGTAAAGCTCCTTGACCTCATGGAGGAGCTTGAATTCAGCAAGCTCATCGAACGTCTCGGACTTGCAGCAGATGAGGCAGGCGGCGAAAGCGATCAGGGCGAGTGTATGTGCAGCGTCAGCGAGTGCGGAGCCGACAGACTTATTAGGATAAAAAGCTCGGCTTTCTGCTATGAAGACGGGGTGCTTTCGGTATATGCCGACGGAGAAGGATTTACCTACAGGGGCAGTCTCGGCGAGATAAGGTCCTATTTCGAGTCGCCGGATTCCTCTTTTACCGTATATGATATAAAGGCGACGAAAAAAGCTCTCGCGGAGCAGGGGATCGCCTTTGCCTCGCCGGAGCAGGACGGGAATATTATCGACATAATGCTTGCCGCCTATATAAAGGACCCGCTCGCGGGAGATTATTCGCTCGACGTGCTTGAAAAGCAGTACCTCGGTCATACGGTAGGCTTTGCACCGCAGGGAATAGCCGGGACAGCCGAAAAGCTCATGCCTGTGCTTGTCGAAGAAAAGCAGGATATGCTGCTGAGAGGAATAGAATGTCCGCTGGCTTCGGTGCTGTGCGATATGGAGAACTCCGGCTTCAAGGTGGATCTTGCCGGACTCAAGCTGTGGAGCGATAAGCTGGGAAAGAGCGCAGCGGAGCTTTCAGCCGAGATATATGAGATCGCGGGAAAGGAATTCAACATAAATTCGCCGAAGCAGCTGGGAGAGGTGCTTTTTGAGGACCTGGCGCTTCCCGCGCCCAAAAAGACGAAAACGGGCTATTCTACCTCCGCCGACGTGCTTGAAAAGCTCAGACCGTACAGTCCCATAATAGATAAGATACTTGACTACCGTCAGGTGGCGAAGCTGAAATCGACCTATGCCGACGGACTTGCCGCCGCGGCGGACGAAAAGGGCAGGATACATTCGAGCTTCAATCAGACCGTCACGGCTACGGGAAGACTGTCGTCAACAGAGCCTAATCTGCAGAATATACCGATAAGGACAAATCTGGGCAGGGAGCTCCGCAGATGCTTCATTCCTGAAAATGATGATTACGTGCTGGTTGACGCGGACTATTCGCAGATAGAGCTTCGTCTCCTTGCGTGCATTTCGGGGGATGAGCGCATGATAAACGCCTTTCTGTCGGGCGAGGACATACACCGTTCCACAGCCTCACAGGTATTCGGCGTACCTATGGATATGGTCACGCCTGAGCTGCGTAAACGCGCCAAGGCGGTCAATTTCGGAATAGTGTATGGAATAGGCGACTTTTCGCTTGCCGCCGATATAGGGGTCACACGCCGTCAGGCAGGGCAGTATATCGACAGCTATCTCGAAAAGTATTCGGGTATAGATAACTATATGCGGGATATAAAGAGCTTTGCGCGCGAAAACGGATATGTTTCCACCATGTTCGGACGCCGCCGTCCTATCCCCGAACTTGCCGCAGGAAAGGCCGCGCTCCGGGCGTTCGGCGAGCGTGTGGCGATGAATTCTCCCATACAGGGAACCGCCGCCGACATCATGAAGCTGGCAATGATAAATACCGACCGCGCCCTCAAAAAAAGCGGCCTCGACGCAAGACTCATTCTGCAGGTGCATGACGAGCTTGTCATAGAGTGCCGCCGTGAGGATTCCGATACCGTTGCGGAGATACTGAAACGCGAAATGGAAGGCGCGGCGGATTTCGTCGTGCCGCTGACCGCAGAGGTTACGATCGGAGATAACTGGTATAAGGAATAAATTGACGATCAGCCGTTATACGGCAGATATCAGCCGTTATACGGCTCGATGACATAGAATACCACCGCGCTTGTTTGCAGGCTTACCTCAAGGGTGAGCCTGTTTTCGTCAAGACGTGCGATACCCGCAGTGGGAACGAGGTGCGAATACGGCTCGTAATCGTCGGGCTCAAAGGGCATGATTATCTGCGCCGAATCGACCGACCAGCCCGTGGAGTTGGGCTTGTCACTGTTTTCGGCATACCATTCATCGAAGAAATTCGCGCTGTCGTCCACAAGGTATCTCGTTACCTTTACCTTTGAACCGGAGCCGAACATGGGAAGCGTAAGCTCTATGCGTGTGTCCTGCATATCCTTGTTGAGCATGTTGCGTCTGAAGGGGTATGCCATGATATAGACTCTGTCCTCGCTGTCGTTATATGACGCGATGATATCGGGAACTACGTTGTCACGCTTGTCGATATTGGAAGTGACGGTGGTTTCCATCATACGCGAGCCGACCATATCATAGAAACGGTCCGCGACGTGATAGGATACGGTTTTCAGTCCGTCGAAAACGCTTCCGGTGAGATAACACCAGGTTGCGAAATAATCAATGTCGTTGTCGATCATGTCCTTGAGCAGCTTCGCGTCATAGCCTGCCTGACTGGTATGTCCGGTCACGCGGGAGGTAAGCGGAAGCTCGTCCGCGCCGTTGAGAATACGCCCCTCATCCACACCGAACTGCAGACCGGTGAGTCCGTATTCCTCAGCGGCTTTTTTGAGAATATTGACGCTCTCTGTCACCGTGATATTCGCCGCCTTGTACGGAGTGTTGTCATAGAAGGAGCTTGACAGGTAGCATATACGGGTTCCGGTCCTGCCAGTGCAGTAGTTTGTTCCGAGAGCGCAGTGGCGGATAAAGAGCTTTTCATCCCAGAGTCCTTCCGAACAGGTCATGCTGTGAGCGCCGATAAAGATATCCTCTCCGAGTACGCTCATAAGCGCGTCAACCGTATAATCGTAGATCTTGCAGTAGGATTCGGAGGATGCGTCGGGCGTACCCACATTGAACCAGTCGGAGTTTTCGTATTCGGTGAATACTCCCCATTTCCAGCTCCGCACCTCGTCAGCTCCGAAATTATCTGCCAGAGTCTGCGCGAGGGCGGAGATATAGGCGTGGTAAACGTCATAGTCCTTCGGCTCGAATATGTTCACTCCGAAGGTGCCGAGCACCGGAGTCTTCGAGGAGTATTTCAGCGGAATATTGCCCGTCTTGATGAAGGGCTTTATCGTACCCTGCGCGAGAACGTTCCGGCAGGCGGTGACAAGTGGAGCGAAATCATAGTCGTCAAGCACGTCGTTGTTCATGGGATCGACAAACAGATCGCGGGAAGCCTCGCCGCCTGTCGCAGTCATGAACTGCATATAATCCACGAATCTGAAATTGTCGGCAAAGAATGAAGGAGCGTGTCCGGTCAGAAAAGCGGAATAGCTCCACTGGTTCATGATCGAGAGCTTGTTGGATATGACTTTTCCGTTGACCTTCGAGCCGTCGGCGGTGAAAATGATGTCGGGAGTATCCGTGATATATTTCTCCGTCGGGTCGATGAGCGTTTTTCCCGAGATATCCGCGGCGGCGGATACGGTGACGTCCTTTGTGTCCTTTTGTTTCATAACAGCCTCCAGAAAATAATTTACAGCCATATCGGCAACCGATTCGTCGCCGATCGAAATGATAATGCCGCTTGCGGGCGTGCTGATCTTCCAGCCCTCGATATCGGCTTTTTCAAGGGTGACTGTTTTTTCGTCACCGTTGGGATACGCTCCCGAAAGCTCGGTGAGTGTATCTCTGATAAGCCCTGCGGACAGGGGAAAATCATCCGAGACTACCGACCAGCCGCCGAAGCGAGTGCCGTTGAGCGTGCCGCCCCGCAGCGAATGAGGAGCTTCATAAGTCCTTTTCAGACCTTCCGGCAGAGCCAGAACTCCGTCTGATATGTAATCCGAAATGAAAGCGTCTGCCGCCTCGGACAGCGCTTCATCGTCCGATGCGGCTATGTATATCTTTTTTCCGTCAAAGCTGATTGTGTAATCCCCCGTGAGCAGTCTTTCGGTCAGCTCCTTCGGAGTGCGGTTTGTCATACCGATGACTATCTCGTGTTCCCTTTCGTTATAGGGTACGCCGTTTTTCTCGAAATCGTCGGTGATGTCGGGCAGCTCTCCGCAGATATCGCCTATTGCGGAGCGAAGCGACGATACGACAGAAAGCGCGTCCTTCGAGGCGTATTCCGATCTCACAAGCTGATACACTGTTCCTGAAGCGTCGGCTATGACGACTTTCGGAGTATCGTCCTCCTGCCCGTTTTCGTCTTCCGCGTCATTTTCCCCGCAGGAAGACAGTATAAAGGCGAGAGCGGCAATGATAAGAAGGATAAAGCTGATATTCCTGTATTTCATATATTTATACCCGCGTTAATATAATCTCTGCACTCATTCTAACACCGCTTCGGCACTTTGTCAATACAATGCCTCACAAATAGAAGATTTACGGTAAAATTTCCGTAAAGACTATTGCATAAAAAATGCCGTGATGGTATAATCAGTGGACGTGCTTCCGAACAAAAAATGACACCTGATATAATATATACGGAGATAAGCCATGAAATACCTCGACTATGTAAACGTGCTTCAGGGAACCGCGTCTGTTCCCCAGTTTTCGCACGGAAATATACTTCCTCTCTGTTCCGAGCCCTTCGGAATGTCCTCCTATGCCCTTGAGACCCGTCCCGGAGCGTCGCTGTTTTTCCATCCTTCCGACGTTACGCTTCACGGCATCAGGCTCACTCACATGCCGAGCCCGTGGATAAACGACTACGGAGCGCTGACCTTTTCCGCCGCGTCGATTCTGATCATGG
>JAZQNC010000024.1:0-4279 GCA_045627165.1 Eubacteriales bacterium | reverse complement strand
ACCCGCAAAACGTCATAACCTTCCGGACGTTGATAGAAACGCGCTCAATGACAGGCTTAAAGGAGCATGGACAGGAAGAATTGCGGGCTGTCTGCTCGGAAAACCCGTAGAGGGCATGAGAAGAAACCGGCTCTATCCGCTGCTCAAGGGGACGGATAATTATCCAATGCACAAATACATCAGAGCAGGAGAATTTACCGATGAGCTTATGAAAGAGTGCAGCGTGGGCAGAGGCGGCTGCTGGGCAGATAACATCAACGGTATAGAGCCGATAGACGACGATACCAACTACACGGTCTTCGGTGTAAAGCTGCTCGAAACAAGAGGAAGGGATTTCACTCCGGACGACGTAATGGAATGCTGGCTGGCTTATATTCCCTTCCAGGCTGTATGCACCGCGGAACGCGCCGCATACCGTAACGGCGTAATGGGATTGCTCACTCCCGAAACGGCAACCTATCAGAATCCCTACCGCGAGTGGATAGGCGCACAGATAAGAGGAGACTACTTCGGATATATAAATCCCGGAAAGCCCGAAGCTGCGGCTTCCATGGCGTGGCGCGATGCAAGCATATCTCATGTAAAAAACGGCATCTATGGTGAAATGTACTGTTCAGCCATGATTTCCGCAGCAGCGGTAACCTCCGATATAATGACGATCATCGAAGCGGGACTTGACGAGATTCCCGAAAAGTGCCGTCTGCGCGACGACGTTGAAAAGGTGATCTCATGGTATCGTTCGGGACTCAGCCGTGAAGACATCATCGAAAAAATACATCAGTGCTATGATGAAAACACAGCTTACGGATGGTGTCACACAAATTCCAACGCGATGATCGTTACCATGGCGCTGCTCATAGGACGGGGAGATTTCGGTCAGTCCGTCTGCTCTGCCGTCCAGGCCGCATTTGACACCGACTGCAACGGTGCTACCGTGGGCTCTATTGTCGGTATGCTCAACGGCTATGAGAAATTCCCCAAAGAATGGGAAGCTCCCTTTGCAGGAAATCTCAAGACCTCGATTATCGACTACAATGTCGTCGATACGGATATGATGGTCGAAAAGACTCTGAAAATGATTGAATAATTTTCATACATACATAATGTTTTTCTGTTGAAATTCTCCAAAGAAGCTGATATAATATTCAACACTGTAAATATCATCAGAAAGCTGTACTTTACATGAGAAAACACAACAGATATACAAAATTCTCCCGCGGTGAAGCCGTGATAATGGCTGTGGCCGCAATATTGGCGCTTATCCCCGCCGCTGGCACGGCTGTGGCTTTGAAGTTTGGAGCGGAGCCTCCGGAAGCTTCTCTGCCAATGAAAGAAATAGAAACTCTGTCACGGCTTGAAAGTCTTCCCGAGATTTCATCAGATGAGTTCTGTTCGACGCTTGAAGAACCTGTTGCGGAAACAGAAACCGAGACGCTCACAGAGGAAACCGATACGGAAAGCGAGAGCGAGTCTGAAACATCCTCGCCGGTGATTTATGACAGCGAATATGCTCAGGGAATTTTCGACGCGGTGCAGAAACTCAACAGCAGTTTCCCATCAACCGTATTGAAAACAACGGCTGACGGCGGAGATGAATATCTCGATCGCATCGTCTTTGTCGGTGATTCCACTACCTACGGGCTTAAGCGTTACGGAATGCTGAGCGACGGATACAAAACTCAACGTGTCTGGACGCCTGCCAGCGGAACTCTTTCGCTTCCCTACGCCTCAATAGGCACCATAGTTTATCCGAAAAACGGAAGTGAGATAACCATAGCGCAGGCCGCCGCGCTTGATCAGCCCGATATCATGATAATCACTCTCGGAGTAAACGGCGTTTCATTTATGAACGGCGAAAAAATAAAAAGCGCATATTCGCTTCTCATAGACGATATTCTTGCCGTAAGTCCGAATACGCATATTATTCTGCAGTCCATATTTCCCGTCGCAGCTCATTACGAAAAAATTAAATCAATAAACAACGAGAAGATCACCGCGGCCAATTATTGCATAGCAGAGCTTGCAAGCGAATACAATATCGGGTTTCTGAATACCTTTGAGTATCTTATCGGCTCTGACGGTTTTCTTCCGGTGGAATATCAGAACGGAGACGGACTGCACCTGAATGATAAAGGATACGCTCTTGAGCTTGAATATATCAGGTCTCACATGCTTGCCGATTCTGCCCCGGCTGTAAATCAGACGGATACAGCCGAAACACCGGCAGAGACAGAAGAAACGGTGACCGAAACAGCTGATACCGAATCCGCCGAAACGACGCCGGAAACAGAAACGGATTCCGAAACGGAAACAGACGCTGTCGAATATGAGGTCGAAACCGAGATGGAGACGGACATTACCGATTACGAGACCGAAACGGAAAATGAGTCTGCCGAAAGCGAAAGCATAACGGAAACAGCATCGGAGGATACAGAATATGAAGAAATCTGATTGCCGCACAAAATACATTCTCAGAATTTTCTCAGTCACTGCAATTCTGTTTCTCTGCTCTTTGTTCATCATCTCCTGCAATAAGCATGATGAAGCGGTTTCGTCAGAAAGCGACATCTCCGGCAGCACTTCCGTAATTGATTCAAAGGAATATACCCCTTCTGAGTTTTCACTTGAAGCGGATAGGCTGTTGAGCAATTCTTCAAAGCTTACCGAAATAGGTGATGAATATATAGAGCTTATTCTTGAGCTCGATATATCCAAATGTGTTGATTACTGCGTCAAAGTACAGACATCCGGAACAGAAGCCGATCAGTACGGTATTTTCGTCTGCAGCTGCACTGATGACGCAGAAACGATATCCGAACAGCTTAACGCCTATCTGAACACACTGCGTGACAGCTGGGATAATTTCGATTATCTTCCTCAGGAAAAGCCAAAGATCGACGCGGCGGAGGTAAAGACAAACGGGGCAGCAGTATGTTATGTAATCGCTTCGGAAAGCGAAAAGAAAGCCGTGTTTGATCTGTTTTCAGAGTTCGGTATCGTCAGCGGCAGACAGTAACCCACGGAACAATAAAGGTGTACATCATATCATCTGTGATGTACACCTTATCTTTATGCCTTTATATCCGATTCACATCAGAGTTTTGTGATTCCGTAGCCGACAGTATACTCTTCGCCGGCGGGAAGCGTGATGCAGTACGGCTTGTCTGCAAACTCTCCGCTCTCATCCGTATACGCGGGAAGTCCGTTCCAGGGCTCAAGAGCAATAAATGGAGAATTCTTCTTGGGAGGAGACCAGAGAACGAGCACATTGAAGCCTGTGAAATCGTAGAGGATTCCTTCGCCTGTCTTCTTGTTTACGAGTCTGCATCTGCGGGAATTCACGTCCTTTGCGATAATAGCGTCAACGTCGAAATCGGAGTAGCAGAGATCGAAATCCGTTGTAAGACGGCGAGCTATACGGTAATCCTCGCTGAAAAGGCTCTTTTCATCAGTATAGTAGAGTGTGCAGCCCTCATCCTTTTCAAACTCAAGCTTCCAGTCTTCGATCGAACCGTCGGTGAAAAATCCCGGATGACCGCCGATGCAGAATTTTATGGATTTGCTGTCCGTATTCTTTACCTTGTATTCGGTCTTAAAGCCTTCTTCCGTGATAGTGTGGGTTACGGTGAGAAGGAAATCATAAGGATAGCTCTTCTTTGTCGTTTCGGATGAAGCAAAGGTAAAGGAAGCGGAATTATCCGTAAGAGCGGCAAGCTCGAACTCGCTCTTGCGGGCGATACCGTGCTTTTTGTCCATGGTATACTCTGCGCCGTCAAACTTAACCTTTCCGTCCTTGAGCGCGCTTACGAAGGGGAAGCAGACCGGAGCGTGTCCGGACCAATGTGCGGCGTCTCCGCACCACAGATATTCGCGGTCACCGATTTTGTATGAGGTCATCTCACCGCCGAGAGTATTTACAACAGCCTCGGCCGCGCCGCATTTGAGTATTTTTTCCATTTTACAATCCTCTGTAATTCTTATTAACGGTAATCAGTACTTGATTTTCTCGGTGATATAAGCTTCAAGACCTTCGATCGGAATACGTACCTGCTCCATTGTATCACGTTCACGAACGGTTACACAGTTATCTGTCTCCGAATCAAAATCGTAAGTAATACAGAAAGGAGTACCGATTTCATCCTGACGACGGTATCTCTTACCGATGTTACCACGGTCATCAAATTCACAGTTCCAATACTTGCTGAGTTCTGTATAAATCTTCTCAGCACCCTCGTTAAGCTTCTTTGAAAGAGGAAGTACACCTACCTTGCCAGGTGCC
>JAZQNC010000023.1:0-13664 GCA_045627165.1 Eubacteriales bacterium | reverse complement strand
CGGTAACGATATCGCGTACATCCACCTCGTCCTTCGGAGCAGTGAGGGCGAAGCCTCCGTCATAGCATACGCTGTAACGCTCGCCGTAAACGAAGCGGGATTTATCGGTCTCGACTCCGAAGGAACCGAACAGATATATGTTCTCGATTTCCGTATCGAAGTTGAGGCAGTTACGCAGAGATTCGCTCACGCCGCCGTAAAGCACGTAATATACATAATCGCGCTGGAAGTAGTCGAGGGACAGAGTTATCTCGTTCTTTCCGGGCTTTACATAGGGAAGGATATCCACGGTCTTAAAGCTGCGGTCATACCACCACCTGTCGGTAAGCTGAACTTCGTTGCCGTTTACGTCAAAGGAGGTATACGCGAGAGGCTCGACAGCGGTGTAAAGAGTCTCCGGCATTGTCTTCACGTCGAACTCGAATTTCAGCCAGATCATTCCCTTGTATCTCTCGGAAAGGAGACGGTCCTTTATGGCAACGAAGGGCTGAGAAGGCTCGAAATCCACACCGTTGTAAGAGAAGCGCACATAGTCGAGATTCATCATGTTCTGAGGACGACCGGAAAGCTTCCATGCGCCGCCGAGAGGAATATATTCCGGTTCGGGAACAGATATATCTTCGGCAAGAGCAAGCTCGTCGCTCTCAACGAGAACATAGGACTGAGCCGCCGTGAAATCGAGATGAGCAATCGTTCCGCCGCACTTCACACAGGGCTTTCCTCTGACCGCCTTCTTTTCGAGGCTGTCCATGTCGAGCTGGTATACGCCCTTGAAGCCTCTGAGCTTTACCTCAACGTCCTTTGCTCTGTTGTCGGAGATATTCGTGATGAATACGATTCTGCCGTTTTCGGTATTTCTTATCTGGCAGCGCAGGAAAGGAACGTTTTTGCCGTCAAGGAACAGCTTCACGGGAGCTGCGGACTTAATATCTTCAAAGGTCACATTCGCTTTCAGCCAGCTCATGTCGGCGGGGCGACCCTCGATGCAGGTGGGAGCCTCGTCGAAAATCCATACCTTGCCGCCGTTGGCGATATACTCTCTGAGAAGAGCAACAGTTGTCTCGTCCAGTGTGTAGGAATAGGGAATCACCACATATTCGTACTCGCAGAGACCTACCTTGATCTTATCGCCGTTTACCGAGCCCATCTTCGCCATCATGGTCTCATCGCCCCAGTGGAAGGGTATCTGATTCTGTGAGAGCAGGAAGGAAAGCTCGCTGGTCTTCTTTTCCAGATCGGCTATCGAAGCGCCGTCGCGGGGACGCTGATACTTCATGTACGCGCTGTGGATAGGATGGATAACAAGGGTATTCACATACTCTTCTCCGAGAGAAAGAGTGTATCCGAGGTTGTTGTAGTAACGGTTGAAATCGACCATTGCATCCTGCCACGGCAGATGCTCCGAATAATGAGCCGGATAGTCGCGCTTGCGCTGTCCTCTTTCGGAATAGGAGTACAGGTGCTGGCACATGAGGTTTACGCCGCCGACATACTGAAGCTCGGCGATCTTCTTTAGCTCTGTGGGAGTTACGTCCCATCCGCAGCAGGCGAACATCTCGCTGAGCACCTTCTTCTTGCCGAGCTGCGCGCAGGCAGAGCCTATCTGCTTGGGAGCAAGGTCGGAAGCGATTCCGCGTCCGAGATAGTCGATGCCCGGAATATGCTCGTACTCATAGAAGGGCATTACGCCGCCGCAGCACCACATCTGACCGGCAAGGAAGGATTCCTCTACCGCGTGGCCTGTGAGCTTGCAGCCGTTTTCCTCACACCAGTCGTATATGACCTTGATGAAGTTATTGATAAAGAGCCTGTGGCAGAGCTTGAAATAATCGTAGCGGAACTGATCGGCGCCCTCATACTCGATAAAGAGCGCGGGAAGTCCGGAAAATACGCTGTAGCCGTAGGCAGCCTCGAATTCGGCGGGCATCTTGTTTGACCATGGCGTACCCCAGCGGTAATACTGAGGCTCGTCGGTAAAGAAGCCGGGCATATTCTCGGAGAAGCCTACTCTCTTTCTGTATTCCTCGTGAGTTGCCGCGATGAACTTCTTCGTTATTTCCGCGTCAAGGGTATCGACGTAGGAAGCGTCGTATTTCTGGAAGATCACATGAAGCTCTCCGCTCTCGCCCTTTTCCGCAGCGCAAAGCTTACCGTCCTTTACGGTGTATACGCCGAGGACGTTGTCTTCCTCCGGCCAGCTTTCGCGCTTCTCGTATGTGAGGAATGTGGCGTGGTTTGCGGGATCCTCAAGCAGAATACCTCCCGCAAAGCCGGACGGCCAGCCGTTTTCGTCATATGACCCGGCTTCCATTCCCAGCTTCTTCGCCTCGTCTACGCAGGCGTTTACGCAGTCGTACCATTCGTCGCTGAGGTACTCAGTTTCAAGTCCTCCGCGGGCGTGCATAAAGAAACCGTTCATGCCGAGATCGTGCATACGGTTTATCTGACGGCGGAGCTCGCCCTCTTCAAGACGGTCATTCCACGACCAGAAGGGGATGCTGCCGTGAGATATGGAATTTTTTGAGATATCCTTTACTATATCGTACATGTTCCTTCTCCTGTAAGTTATTTTTTGTCTGTGTATATGATACCGCACACGGCGGGAAAAGTCAAGAAAAATCGTCAATTACCGCAAATCCGAATTTACGCTCTGCATTTTCGCGTCCTCTTTTTTGAGATTTCTGTAAACGGTAAGTCTCATGGTGGTATAGCAGGCTATGCCGCCGATAACATTGGATACCGGCTCGGCTATGAACACTCCGCTCGCGCCCAGCCCGAACAGGTGCGGAAGAAGCAGTGTCAGCGGGACCACTATCACGACCTTGCGCAGCAGCGAGAATATGATGGCGTGTTTTGCGTCTCCCAGCGCCTGAAAGGTCGTCTGTCCGGCAAACTGGAACGCCATGAACACAAATCCGAAAAAGTAGAGCCTTATCATTCTTACTCCCGTGTCGATGAGCGCCTCGTCGGGAGTGAACATTCCCACCCACAGATGCGGAAAGATCAGCACGAGGGCCCACGCGGCAAGCGTATACACCGCGCCTACGATAGTATCGAAGGTTATGCCGTCAAGAACTCTCCTGTATTTTTTCGCGCCGTAATTGTAGCTGATTACCGGCTGCGCTCCGCTGAAAATGCCGTTTACCGGAAGCATGAGGATTTCGCGCACCGAGTTGACCACAGTCATAACTCCGACGTAAACATCTCCGCCGAAGCTCTGCAGCGTGGAATTGCAGGCGATCTGTACCGCGCAGGTGGTTCCCTGCATAATAAAGTTTACCACGCCGAGCTTCACTATGCTGAATATCACTCTGATATCCGGCACCATGTTTTCCGCTCTGAGCCGTATGGTTATCTTCTTCCCGGTCAGGAAGGTCATCACCCACAGCGCCGATATAGCCTGACTTATCACCGTGGCGATTGCCGCGCCGCTTACACCGAGATCCAACCCGAAGATGAATATGGGGTCAAGAATGATATTTATACCGGCTCCGAACAGAATGGTATTCATTCCGATCACAGGAAAGCCCTGAGCGTTGATATATCCGTTCAGCCCTGTGGCAAGCATCGAAAACACCGTTCCGCCGAGATATATCCGCATATACTCCTCGGCAAATATTATCGACTCGCCGCTCGCACCGAAAAGGTAAAGCAGAGGACGAAGGAATATATATCCCGCAGCAGTGATCACCGCCGCGCTTATCAGCAGCATCGTACAGGAATTTCCGAGAATATGCGCCGCCCTGTCGTCCCTGCCTTCTCCTTTCGAAATGGAAAACAGCGGCACTCCTCCTATCCCGAACAGCGCCGTAAACGCCATTATCAGCGTGATTATCGGGAAGGTTACTCCCACTCCGGTCAGCGCGAGACTGCCGTATCCCTCAATGTGCCCTATATAAATTCTGTCCACCAGATTGTAGGCTACCTGAACGAGCTGCGCCACGGTGAGAGGTATCGCCTGCGCCACAATTATCTTCCATACTTTTCCCTGTGAGAAATCTATATTTTTTCTGAACATTATCCGTCTCCTGCCGTAAATACTTTCAAAACACGCAAACCGTATCCGCTTGATATATTGTACCACTAAAAGAAGAAATAATCAACCGATATTGTTGCATCAGGTATCTTTTTATGGTATAATACGGTACGATATTATGTATACATCATTTTTTTGCAAAAAAGGAGAATATTTATCATGTCAAGACAGATAGTCAATATAATCAACTTCATCCGCGGCTGCGAGCCGAGAACAGACGCCGACCTTGTTGAACCCGTAAGAGAGCAGATAAAGCTGATAGACAAAAACGGTCTCTGCGGCACGTTTCTAATCCAGTACGACGCTCTGATCCAGCCCGTATTCACCGACATGCTTCTTCCTCTCGACAAAGACAGATACGAGATCGGAGTATGGTACGAGCTCAATCAGCCGCTGGTGGAAAAGGCGGGGATCGAATGGACGGGCAAGTATCCCTGGGACTGGCACGCTCACTGCGGATTTTCAGTCGGATATACGGAAGAACAGCGCGAAGCCATGATAGACATACTTTTTGAGGATTTCAAGGCCGTTTTCGGATATTACCCGAAGACTCTCGGTTCCTGGGCGTTTGACGCTCATTCCATCGAGTATGCCGGAAAGAAATACGGGATCACCGCGGCCTGCATCTGCAAGGAGCAGTGGGGTACCGACGGCTACAATATGTGGGGAGGCTATTACGGTCAGGCGTATTATCCCTCGCGCACAAACGTATACGCTCCGGCACAGAATACCGAAAATCAGATCGACGTGCCGATATTCCGTATGCTCGGCTCGGACCATGTAATGCAGTACGATTTCGGACTTGACGTAAATTCGGGTATCGCGCTCCAGGGCGTTATCACACTCGAACCCGTCTATGCCGGAAACGGAGGAGGCGGCGTTCCGAAGTGGGTGGACTGGTACATGAAGGAAAACTTCAACGGCAAGTGTCTGACCTTCGGATATGCTCAGGCGGGACAGGAAAACTCCTTCGGCTGGGATATGATGAAAAACGGTCTGGAAAATCAGTTCGCAATATTCAGAAAGCTTCAGGACGAAGGCAAGATCACGGTTGAAAAATTCTGTGAAAGCGGCGAATGGTACTGCGGCGAATATAAGACCACTCCCGCTTCAACTCTTGTCGCCGACAGCGACTGGCTCGGCGAGGGCAGACGTTCTGCGTGGTATTCCTGCAGAAACTACCGCTGCAACCTGTACGGTGAAAAGGACCGCTTCTGGATACGCGACATATACCTTTACCGCGACGAATACCGCGAGCGTTATCTTGACGGGAACATTGAAAAGACCGACTCCCTCACCTATGACAATCTTCCGGTCATCGACGGCGCGCGTTACAGCGGACACGGAATCCGCGCCGGTCTCTATCCGACCGTCGGCGGCAAAGCTCCGGTATTTACAGATATGCGCTTTGAAGACCTCGGCAGCAATTCCGCAAGGGTCACATTCGACACCGACTGCGACGAGGTGGTATTCACAATGACAGAGAATACTCTCGATGTATACTGTGCGGATGAAATAACCCTCTCGGCGGCTTTCGACAGCGACGCGGCGGCGCGCTGGACCGAGAAAGCGTCGGTAAAGGGCAGCGATACGCTTGAATTCGTATATAACGGCTTTGAGTACGGCGTAAAGCTTTCAGCGGGCAGACTCAGCGGATTTTCCGCGCAGAGCGAAAACGGACATATCACCTTTGTGCTGGGCTGACTTTTTCAGTGATCGCAGCAGACCGCTTTTCCATTTGAAATAAACGCCTTCACGATCTACAGAAAGGTAAACCGACATGACAGCCAACAAAGACGGAAGCATCATTTTCGAAAACAGATGGTTCAGACTGACAATAGACAGCGCCTGCGTATCGCAGAGCCTGATTTTCAAGCCTTCCGGCGAGGAATGTCTCATGTGTGATGAGGATATTTCCCTGTTTTCGGTAACTCAGAACCGCCCGTATCACAATGAAATAAAGCTCTCTCATCCCAACAAGCTCACGACCTATCAGGCCGACCGCGTGCGGATCGAAGACGGAAAGCTCGTAGTGGGTTTTGAGATCATCCCCTGTGAAGCCATCGTCGATGTAAACGAGCAGGACGACTATATCGCCTTCAGGCTGACCGGCTTTGCAGCTCACGAGGAGCTGTACGGAGGACTGGCAATGTCGCTTCCGCCGGTCACGGAGTTCCGCGTGCTTCAGCTTCCGGTAAAGAACCGCGAAAATTTCGGAGAATGGCTGAACATCTGCACAGGAGGCGGAGTGTCGGTATGCGTTCTCGGCACTTCCGAATATCCGCGCATAGATTCGGAAAGAAGAAAGCGTTACCGTATCCTGTATGCCGACTGCCGCAAAGAGGTCAGGCTCATGGACGTGGGCGCGGCGCTGATTGTCAGCAGCAAGACCGCCATGCTTGACTGTATCGACAGTCTTGAACATGATTATGACCTTCCTCTCGGCGTTGAGAGCCGCCGCAGAAGCAGCGTGATCAATTCTTCCATTTACTGGACCTCCAACATAAACCCCGATAACATCGACGAGCATATCTCCCGCGCAAAACAGGGCGGCTTCCGCATGATGCTCATCTACATGGAATCGCTCATCGGAAGCAGCGGATACGATATGTGCGGTACCAACGAGCTTATTCCGCGGTTTGCCGAAAACGATACCCTCAGGAAAATGCTGATTAAGATAAAGGAAGCCGGGATCACTCCGGGACTTCATTTTCTGCAGACCTTTATCGGATACAGAAGCAGATATATAACCCCTTCGGCAGACCCGCGTCTCAGTCTTGTACGCCACTTCACTCTCAGCAGAGCTCTGCCCGCCGAAGATGATTCCGGTATCATCTATGTCAACGAAAATCCCGAGGGCAGCGTTACCGAACCGAGGGCAAGCATATTGAAATTTGCCGGAGAGCTTATCTCCTACGAGGGCTACACCACGACACGCCCCTACTGCTTCACGGGATGCAGGCGAGGAAAATGGGATACGAATATCATCGACCATCCCTGCGGAGAGATCGGCGGCATACTTGACGTATGCGAATTCGGCGCGCGAAGCGTTTATATCGACCAGCGCACCGACCTACAGGACGAGGTTGCGGCAAAGATAGCCGACATATACAATCTCGGCTTTGAATTTATCTATTTCGACGGCTCGGAAGGAGCGATACCTCCATTTGATTTCAACGTACCGTTGGCACAGTACCGGGTATTGAAGCAGCTGGACAAAGCTCCGCTGTTCACCATGGGAGCTGCAAAGGCTCATTTCAGCTGGCATTTTCTCAGCGGAGGAAACGCCTTCGACGTATTCCCTCCCGAAGTATTCAAAGCGATGATAGACAGATATCCCGCCGAAGAAGCTCCGCGTATGCGTAACGATCTGACCGCGGTGAACTTCGGATGGTGGGCCTTCTTCGGTATAAATCCCGAAGGCGGCAATATCGGAACTCAGGCTGATATGTACGAATACGGCACGAGCCGCGCCGCAGGGTACGACTGCCCCGTGACCATGATGGAAAACCTTGCGCTGTTCAGCTCCCATCCCCGCACTTCCGACATTCTTGAGGTCATGCGCCGCTGGGAAGACGTCCGGGCAGGAAACCTGCTCACCGAGGAACAGAAAAAACAGCTGCGTATGCTCGGCGAGGAACACGAACACATTCTCCTTATCAACGAAAACGGAGAGTATGAGCTTGTTCCGTACCGTCAGGTAAAGGACGCCGCCGGCGGAAACACTCTTGAATTCCGCGCTTTCATTTTTGAGCGCGGCGGCTTTACATGGGCTGTTTACTGGCATCCGACCGGAAGCGGAACCTTCTCGCTTCCCGTCAGCGGCGGCGATATAACGCTGTACGACGATCTCAGACTTGACCCGATCCCCTTTGAAACCGTCGGCGGCTGCGCAATACTGCCTCTCGACAAACGCAGATACATCAGAAGCACTCTGTCCGAAGATGAGCTTGTTTCTGCGCTGACAAAATGTACCGTCATTCATGAATAACACAGTCAACACCGTTTTCGTGGCGGCAAATCACAAACATCATGAAATTTATTCCTGACAGAAAACTGACAACCGCGGCGCACTGCGCGTGCGCCGTATCTGCCGCATCGGTCATAGGTATTACTCTGCTGTTCGGCTACAGCGCGGTGGGTTATTTTCTCAGGAGAGCCCTGCATATTCTTGAGCCTGTCATAGTCGGGTTCATAATCGCCTATCTCTTTAATCCGACCATGAAAAGAGCGGAGACTCTCCTCGCGCGGATCACGGACAAAAAGAAGATACATCCGAAGCTGAAGCGCGTGCTTTCGATAATCGCGGTTTACCTGTTCTACTCGCTGATCATCGCGCTGCTGGTGTGGCTCGTTGTGCCTCAGGTGATCTCAAGCTGCAACGACCTTATCGCCAGATCCTCAGACTACATCGCAAGGCTGGAAGAGCTCCTGTCCTCTCTGAGCGGGAGGTTTCCCTTTATCAACATCGAGGCGATAATGTCGCTGGTGCAGAAGATCGCGGACAACTCATCGGGACTGATATCCCGTCTCATACCCAAGCTCACCACGTCTGTCACCGCCTTTGCCGACTATATCAAAAACATACTGCTCGGCATTATACTTTCGGTATATTTCCTCTATTCAAGGGAAACGCTGACGGGGCAGATGAAGCGTGTCGTCTATGCGGTACTGTCAAAGGGCGGTTCATCCCGCAGAGCGGACGCCTTTATGGACTTTCTGCGCACCTCAGACCGCACCTTCGGAGGCTTCATAACCGGAAAACTGCTGGACTCGCTGATAATCGGAATACTGACCTTCATAGTGCTTATCATATTCCGCATACCATACAGCTCGCTCATATCAGTCATCATAGGAATCACAAACATCATTCCTTTCTTCGGTCCGATCATCGGAGCCGTACCCAGTGTGTTTATCATACTGATAGCCGAACCCGTCAAGGCGCTGTGGTTTGTAATTATCATAATCGTTATCCAGCAGCTCGACGGCAACGTTATCGGTCCTATGATAATCGGTGAAAGCACCGGTCTTTCCTCACTCGGAGTGATCGTGGCGATCACCGTAATGGGAGGACTTATGGGAATACCCGGCATGTTTATCGGCGTTCCTCTTTTCGCGCTGCTGTATATGCTGTTCAGACGCTTTGTGGACTTCATCGAGAAAAGGAAAAAGCCCGCCGAAACCACACCCGACAACGAAGGAAAGGAGGCTCGGAACTGATGAAAAACGAATATCCGCAGGATGAAAAGAACGGCTCCGCAAATGCCGAAGCCGAACACATGGAAGCGCGGGAAAGCGCAAAAAGCAGAAGGTTTACCGTCTGCGTATACTGCTTCGGCGTGATAATGTTCACGGCGCTGTGCCTTCTGGTCGTGATGAACCTCGATTCGATTTTCTCTGCCGTCGGCAAGGTCACGGAAATACTCAAGCCTCTGCTCTACGGCTTCTTCATAGCCTTCACGCTCAACCCTCTGCAAATGTGGCTTTATGAGCGTTTCATACCGTTCGTTGAAAAAACATGGAGCAGCTTCGCCGCCTTTGTCGGTAATAAGACTCCGCTTAAACGTATCGCAGTCAAAAAACGTCCCGGCAAGGTCAGAACGGAACGCAAAGCGGCGAAACGCGAAAACGCCTTTGTTTCCGGGGTCCTTTCCCGGCTGAAAAAGCCGGACAAAGAAGAACGGAAAAAGCCGGACGGACGAAGAACCGCTTCGATCATACTGACATACGCCGCGGTGATCATTCTTCTCGCGCTTCTCTTTGTGGCGGTCATTCCACAGGTAGGTCAGAGCTACAACGATCTTAGCGGAAGTCTCAGCGATTACGTCAAAACCGCTCAGAGCTTCGTCGATAATATGACCGACAGCATACCCGTGCTGGATTTCGGATTTCTCAAACCCGTTTCCTCAGAGGAGGATGATCGGACAGTCGATACTCTGTTCGATCTTTCCGATACCATCAACAATGCACTCACGGAATTCTACGGTCTGCTTTCGGACATAACCCCGTCGGTCATTTCCGCCGCGAAAACCATTGTGACCGAAGCAAAAAACATACTGCTCGGACTCATCATCTCCATTTACTTCATAATGTCAAAGGAAAAGCTGAAGCATGGGATCATGCGGGTCGTCAACGCGATAATATCCGAAAAAACCTCTGCTTCGCTGTACTCCTACGCTTCGCTGCTCTACGGCATATTTGTCAGATTCATCAGCAACCGTTTTATCGACGCGATAATTCTTACCGCCGCGTACGCGCTGATGCTGCTTGTTTTCAGCATACGCTATGCTCCGCTGGTCGCTGTAATAATCGGCGTTCTCAATCTTATCCCCTATCTCGGACCGATGATAGGCATACTGATATGCTCGTTCATCGTGTTCGTTTCCAATCCTCCGTCTCTCGTGTTATTTCTCATAATAGTGGTCACGGTACAGACGCTGGACTACTATCTCATCGAGAAAAAGCTGCTCCACGCCGGAGCGGGACTTCCTCCGGTATGGATAATGGTTTCGGTCGTTATCGCGGGCGGAATCGCGGGCGTCGCCGGTATGTTCCTTGCCGTTCCGATCTTTGCCGTCATCTATGCGATAATCAGAAAAGCGGTGGAAAAGGCTGAAACCAGAGACAGAGAAAACTCCGAAACAGGCAAAATCTCATAAAATCACTTGAATCCGCAGCACAATACAAAAGATAAGGAAACCTTGCCATGAAACTCATTCGCGGCTTTGCGCTTCTTGCGGCGATTCTGCTCATACTTTCTTCCTGCTCCGAAACCGTATCCGACGAAAATACCGTTAATTCGAATAAGCGGATATATCGTATGGAATCGGGAGAAGCACTTAAATTTGACAATTCGTATGGAATGCCTGTCGTTGTTGACCCGGTAAACTGCATAACCACAGCTCTTTGCAGTGACCCGCTGTGCATGCACGACACAGAGGAGTGTCCCTTCTACGATTGTCAGGGATGCGCCTCCGACGGGGTAATAATGTTCTTCCACCGCGGATTTCATCACATGACCGAAAACGGCGGTTTTGACGGTACGGAAGTGCTCTGCACCTACGATCCCCGTGACGGAAAGGTGCGCACTCTGTGTGAATATTCGGGACGCATTCTCTACGGCGGCGTTCATGACAACACGCTTTACTACTATGTGGCAAGCTTTTTCATAACCGTCGTCGAGCCCGACGAAAACAGCCCTGCTTCCAAGACAGCCGGTACAGGCTGCGAATACCGTCTGTTCCGTGCCGACGGCATAAGCGGAGAGATAACCGAGCTGGAGCTTGAAAAAGAATACGGCACCGACGGCGGTTATGTAAACACTTCCGATTATCCCGCTCTTCTTACCTTCGGAGAGGACTGTATATACTGGATGGAATATACCGACGGACAGGACGTCCGGTATTACCGAACAGATATGGATAACAGAAACGGCAGTACACTCTTCATCGGAAGCAATATAAGCACGGTGTACAGCGGAAATTACGGCTACTCCGTCAAGGCTCAATCCGAGCTTATAGACCCCGAGGCAGGCAGAAAAGAAGATAATCTTATCACGACCTACTCAATTCTGCGCACATCTCTTGAGGACGGTTCTCAGACTGTCGTTGCCGAAAAGCTGACAACTCCCGCATTTATCGTTACCGACAGATATATTTTCACGGTCGACGGCACTCCGAGCATAAAAAAGGGAACGGAAGTTCTGAATGAATACAGAATTCTGAGAATGAAGCATGACGGCAGCGATGTTACCGAAATTGCCGAAGGAAATCAGTACCCGCTGATGTATCAGAGCAGTTCGGGAAGCGGTGTTTTCGCCGGATATTACGAAGATGAGGAAAACACCTGCCTTGCGCTGTCCTTCTGTTCCTCGGATGCTGACAGAGAATATTCTTCCGATACTCTCATTCTCGACACAAACAGCGGAAAGTTCACCGTCAGCAGCTATGTAAAATAGCCGTGCGGCAATACTTCACCGCAGAACGGCTTTTGGGCTTTTGCTTTTGAATGAACGACTTTAAGAAATAATTCAAAAATTACTATTGCGAATATCGAAAAAATGTGGTATAATTACCGTATTGTTCGATATTCGCACTTTTTGATTACGACACACAGGTCACCTTATGAAAAAATTCTATTCCGACAGAAAAAACATAATAATAGCCGCTCTGGCTGCTGCATTGATAATGACCGTGGGAGTCGTGGCGGCGGGAGCCG
Source organism: Eubacteriales bacterium (assembly GCA_045627165.1). Classification (GTDB taxonomy): domain Bacteria; phylum Bacillota; class Clostridia; order Oscillospirales; family CAG-272; genus JAZQNC01. The sequence continues at coordinate 1,411 of JAZQNC010000023.1, read as the reverse complement.
GAACAGCGTCCGACCCTCTCGTAACGCTGAGCTATATCAACGGTACCTATCGTGACGAGCTTCTGCGTTCGCTTATGGATTCGGTCGATGAGGAATTTCTTTCCGGACTGAAGGAGCAGGTACGCACTGAGATCTACACGGACGTGCTTAAAGAGCTCAGGGATAAAGCGGCTTCGGGTGAGATCGAAATCGCTTCTTCCGGCAGCTATGAGGTCGTTTCGCTGAAAAAGGGACAGTCGCTGAACGCTCTCGGCGCGTGTGAGATCATACTGCGTTCGGGAAGCGCAAAGGCTTTCGTCGAGCTTCAGACCAACAGAGACGCAAACGTGGGGCTTTCCGACTGTACAAACGGAAATGAGATAACAGACAAGCAGAACATTCCGCAGCGTCACCTTCTCATCATTCCCCGCGGAGACGGACGCGGCGTGACCGTGACAAGCGGCGAGGCTTACTTCATGGTACGCGGCGAATACGAAATCAAGTGATCACAGGCATTGAATATTAAGGCTGACAGGAGATATAAAGCATAATGGCAGAAAAGAAAAACGGCGGCAGGGGAAAAGAAGCCGCTGGTAAAAAGTTCCGTCCCGACAAAAAATTCTGGGTCAGAGTATTGTGCGGCTTTCTGGCGTTTCTTATGGTAGTAAGCGCGGCGGCACTGATACTGCAGTTCTTCGGATACGGTCTGTATGCCGCGGAGCCGGATGATTATTATTACGATGAGGAAGGCGAGCCTCTCATCGCGGTGGGACTCATGTATGCCGACGGTGTGACCGTCGGCTTCGAGACCACCACTCAGTACGGTTTCAGGCTCGGAGCCGTCGGCGAAAACAGGCTTTTCACCGGTCTTTACGATACGGCTCTGACAGATGTCGCTGTAATCTGTGACGGCAATCTCTCAAAAAGCTCCCGTACCTACAGCCATTGCAGCGACAGCTCGTATGTCTCGGTAGGCGGATGGCATATACAGATTACGGCTGATACAAATGATGTATCGGCTTTTTTTGTTGAGATTCAGTCGAAAATCCGTGACATGGATTGTTTTCCCGCGTATATCGACGGAAAGGCCTATATCATGGCGGGATGCTTTTCCTCGGAGGAAAAGGCTCGCGCCGCTGTCGGAGACGTAATATCTCTCGGTTATAATGCTCAGATACGCGATCCTTCCGATACCGCTCTCGCCGTGATCAATCCCGACAACGACGACATCATATTTGAATACGACGGAGGAACCGAAAGCACGCTGGCGATAGCTCCGTCCGACAGCGGGGACAGTACCGGATATACCTGGACTCCCGCAAAGAACAAGTATTCGGGCGTATTCAGATATCAGAGATACGGTGAAGGAGTCGCCGTAACGAATATTCTCCCTGTTGAGGAATATGTCATGGGCGTGCTTCCCTGGGAGGTC
>JAZQNC010000022.1:0-7140 GCA_045627165.1 Eubacteriales bacterium | reverse complement strand
GCTCACTGCCATAACGATCTCGGATGCGCCGTTGCCTGCAGCATAGCGGCGGTCAAAAACGGCGCGGAACAGCTGGAGGTGGCGGTAAACGGCATCGGCGAAAGAGCCGGAAACGCCTCGCTTGAAGAGTGCGTAATGGCCATATACACCCGTTCCGAACAGCTCGGACTTACGACCTCAATCGAAACGCAGCAGATCATCCGCACCAGCCGTCTGGTTTCCTCTCTTTCAGGAATACCTCTGCCTCCCAACAAGGCTATAGTCGGCGCAAACGCCTTCTCCCACGAATCGGGGATCCATCAGCACGGAATGCTTGCCGATAAGCGCACATATCAGATAATGACCCCCGAAACGATAGGACTTTCTTCGTCAAATCTCGTTTTGGGCAAGCTCAGCGGAAGACACGCTTTTTCGGAGCGCATCGCGGAGCTCGGCTATAATCTGTCGCAGGAAGATATCGACGAGTGCTTCACCCGTTTCAAATCCTATGCCGACAAGCGCACCGTCAGCGACGAGGATATCATGGCTATCGTGAACGAACAGCTTGACGCGCGCAGTCCCGTATACGAGCTTGAATCCTTCCAGATACAGAGCGGAAACAAGGTCAGCTCCATGGCAATGATACGTCTCGGCTGCAGCGGGGTTTTCATTTCGGACTGCGCTCTCGGCGACGGTCCTATCGACGCTTCCTTCAACGCGGTCAACCGTCTCAGCGGAGCGTCAGACGTTAAGCTCGAAGAATACAGCATCAAGGCCGTTACCGAAGGCGCCGACGCTCTGGGCGAGGCCCGCGTCAGAGTTTCGATTGACGGCGCTTCCTACAGCGGTCGGGGAGTTTCCACCGATATACTCGAGGCTTCAATAAAAGCCTACGTCAACGCCCTGAACAAATGGGCAAAAGGCGTAAAATAATATTTTACCGGACACAATAAACCGAAATAAATTTCAGGAGATAACGAGTATGGCAAAAAAGATAATATTCGACACGGACCTCGGCGGCGACTGCGACGACGTAATGGCGCTTGATCTGCTGCTTTCGGCAGACAGAGCGGGTGAATGCTCGCTTACAGGCGTTACCTACTCGGCGGACTGCAAAACCTCCACCTCATGCATATACGCGATACTTGCCCAGCACGGAAGAAGAGATATTCCGATAGGCCGCGCCGAAATTCCAGAAGGAAAAAAGACGGTAAGCGATGTATACTCCACAAAGGTCGCAGACGCCTTTGAATGGTCAAAAAAGGTTAACTACGACAATACCCCAGACGCGGTGAAGCTCCTGCGCAGACTTCTGGTCGAGAACGACAGGGTCACACTTGTCGTTACCGGATTTCTAACAAACATCGCCGCGCTTCTCGAAAGCGGCGGAGACGATATTTCTCCGCTGGACGGTATTGCGCTTGTAAGGGAAAAGGTTGACGAGATAGCGGTCATGGGCTGCAATTTCAGCCACCAGAACGGAATAAATCCGGCAGACGAGATAATCTGCGAGGACGGTTCTGTACGCGCCGTTGCCGAGTGGAATATTTACTGCGATATTCCCGCCGCGCAGAAGGTGTTCGACCTTTCTCCTGTCACTGTGGTTTCCTGCCCCTTTGAGGTCGGACACCGCATGATCACGGGCGCGCCGATGCGGGCTCACGGCGACGGAAAGGTACCCGATTCTCTCTGCTATACCGCTCACGGCTCGATCAACGGAAGAGATTCATGGGATCCCGCTACCGCTCTTTACGGCATATACGGAACAAAGCCCTATTTCTATATGACCGCTCCCGGCATAATCAAAATAAAGGATGACGGAACGGCGCATTTCAATACCGAAAACGGCGGAAATCACCGCATTATAGAATGTGCAAAAACCCAGAACGAGATCGCCGCGGAGATAGACCGTCTCGTAATGAGGCTGTTCAATGACTGACACGGAGCTTCGCACGGCGCTGAATCGCTGCGCGGAATATGACGTTTCGCTGCTGAAAGAAATCCTCACGGCTCAGTTTGAGGCTCTCGATATCGGTGATGACTTCTTCAAAGGCAAAAACGTGGTGATCAAGCCGAATCTGGTCCCGGCGATCAGACCCGAAGCCGCCGCCACTGTTCATCCCGCGGTTGTCGAAGCCGCCGCTGAGATAATTACCGACAGAGGAGGAAAAGTAACGCTTGCGGAAAGTCCGGGAGGTCTTTATACTGCCGCAGTGCTTCACGCGGTATATTCGCAGACGGGAATGGACGAAGCCGCCGGGCGCGTCCACTTCACCCTGAACTATGACACCTCTTCGCGGAGCATGAACGCGCCTCACGGTCAGGCCTCTCACGAATTTGAAATAATCACTCCGATATGCGACGCCGACGTTATAGTTGATATCTCGAAGCTCAAGGCTCATACGCTTACGCTTATTTCCAACAGCGCAAAAAATCTGTTCGGATGCGTTCCCGGAACCACAAAGGCGGCATATCACGCACGTTTCAGAAATCAGACCGAATTTCAACGCTCGCTGGTGGACCTCGCTCAGGCACTGTACGAGTCAAAGCCGATGCTGTGTATCACAGACGCGATCACGTGCATGGAAGGCAACGGTCCCACGGGAGGAAATCCGATAAAGGGCGGCTGTATATTCTCATCGCTGAATCCCTTTGCGGCGGATGTTCTCGGCGCTCATATCATAGGGCTTACCGAGGACGGCGTGGTGGCGGACGATGTTAAAATGACCGTTTTTGCCGCAGAACGGGGGCTGACGGTGCGTTCGGTAAAGGAGCTGGAAATTATCGGAGATTCGCCGGACGATTTTGTTATCGGCGGCTTCACCGCCGCTGATACACGACTGAAAAAATGGTTTGACAGAATACCGTCATGGCTGTCGCCCCGTCCGGAAATTGACGCGAAAATCTGCGTCGGCTGCGGAAGATGCGCTTCGGTCTGTCCTCCGAAGGCTGTCGCAATGAAAGACAGACTGCCCCATATCGACCGTTCGGTCTGCGTGCGCTGCTTCTGCTGTCAGGAGCTGTGTCCTCATAAGGCCGTAAAAATACACAAAAACATTATTCTGAAAATAATCAAATAACAGTAATGCCGATTCAAGGAGACGCTTATGAAAACTGCGCTTTATGATTTCTTCGGACGCGACGACGTGCTGAGGGGTTCGATCATCGCTCTTATTCTCTATCTCGCCGCAAATATGTGCTTCAAGCTTTTGATGGGCGCGTATTCGCTGATCATTTCCGACTGCATTCTCATTCTGTGCGTTTTGTTCCTTCTTACCGCCTTTATTCATCACAACAAAAACGTACAGAAAGGACTTCTCGGCGCGGTTCTGATGTGGTATCTCATGGACCAGCTGAGTTATGTGTCGAACACCTATATTTTCACCGCAAACGGCGTGGACAGAAGCAATACGCCTGTTATCTTCCTCGAAACACTCACCTTTATACTTTACACCGCGCTTTTCGTAAATTACTTTATCATCATTTCCGATCACCACAGCAAACCGGTCAGCGTTATGATAAATCAGATTCTCGTGCTGATCATCGCCGTAAATTCAATATTACAGATGATATACAAGGCTCTCTGCACCGAAACCGAAGCGGCAGTGCTCGGAGAGATCATCACATGGAACATTGCCGTGATCGGACTGCTGGCAATGGTGGTTTCCTATGAGACACACTTTGATATATTCAAACAGCAGAGAGAGCTTGAGGCTTCCGAGAACAAATAAACGCGCTATGGAATTCTGCGCGAAATAATATTACGATGGATAGAACGTATACTCAACAACCAATAACATAAACAGAAAATATGCACCCGTATCACGGCAAAAAACACCGCTGATCGGGTGCTGTTTTATTTTCGCAGCACGAATCTGATCGAGCCGTCAGGAGGAACCTTTACCTTCGCGGTGCCGACCCGATAATTCAGAATTACACACTTTCTCCGGCAGTTTCTGTATAAAGAGACTGCCGTTTTTTTCGGTTTGTATCCGTAACAGTCATCTGTGAATATCACGCACTTTTTTCTGTATCCGCCGCAAAATCGGCTGTACCGAATGCGGATTTCGCGCTCAGAAATACATTTTCACTTTGTTTACCCTACGATTGCGCTACATGACTCTATGCGCTATAATGAAAGCGCAGACAGGGTATGAAACACCCGAAATACGCTGATTCTGAACAGCGATTCATTCAGAACGTCCGGCTGACCGCTTTCAGCCGAAAAACGATTTTTATCGGATGCCGGTTATACATACCGGCGGAAAGGAGCACCTCATGAGAAGCATGACCACATTTGACATCCAGTACGCGCACCGATTCTACGGATTCCGCGGAGAAGCCCAGTATCTCCACGGACACACAGGAACCCTGACCCTGGAGGTAGAGGACAGTATCAACCCCGGCGTAAACATGGTATTCCCCTGCAATGAGATCAGAAAAACCGCATGGAACGTTTTGCAGAACTTCGATCACGCATTGATCCTGCGGGAGGACGACCCGCTTCTTCCGGCGATCCTTGACGTATATGAGGCGCAGGGGATCCGTGAAGGTCATCCGCAGAACCGGATGAAGGGACCGGAATTCTGCACCGAGCTTGCCGCAGCCTATCCCGACTGCCGTCTGGTGGTAACGAAAGAGACCATGACGGTGGAGGGAATGATCCGGATCGTCTATGGTCTGCTGAAGGACAAAATGAACATCGCGAAAATCACCTTTACAAGCGGCATGAATGCGGCTTCGGAGGAATTTCCCGTGGAAGGAAGCCGCGACCGCTGTCCGCTGTGCGGTATCGCGCTGAATGAAAACGGCGTCTGCCCGAAATGCGGATACCGCAGATAACTAAGAAACCCGGATAAACGAAATATCCATAAAACGATCACAATATGCATACAGGATGATCATGTAAATTCAAATCAAACCCAAAGGAGGAATTCATATATGTCAGGTAAAGTTATGAAATGGGTCAACACCGTGACCTATCTTGCCACGATTATCGTAAACGCGCTGGCGAATCTTCTTCCGCTTGGCGGAAAAACCACCGGTGAAGTTTCTGCGGGATATCCGAACCTGTTTACTCCGGCGCCGGTCACATTCGCCATCTGGGGCGTGATCTATCTTGCAATGGGATTTTTCGTTGTCAGACAGTGGGGAATCGGTAATTCTGCCGATATCGGCGACAGATACCGTGAAAAGGCCGGTCCGTGGTTCGCGCTGAGCTGCCTGTTCAACATCGGGTGGATTTTCAGCTGGCATTTTGAAGCCATAGGGCTTTCCGTAATTCTGATGCTCGGACTTCTTCTTTCGCTGATTCTGACGGAGATCGGCGTATCGGACGTATCCGATTCGGGTTTGAGCAGATTCTTCGTCGTCGGCGGATTTGACATTTATTTCGGATGGATAGTTGCCGCCCTGCTGGCAAACACCTTCGTCTTTATGTCACAGTATGACTGGTACGGTCTCGTCGGAAACGATCTGATCTTCACCCTGGCCGGTATTGCGGTCGGAACCATAGCCGCTGTCCTGATCGAGCTGATGACCGGAAAATGGATCACTGCCGCAGCTGTGGCATGGGCATTCGTCGGAATTCTGATCAAACACATTGCCCCCGAAGGTTATGCCGCGGCATATCCGCTCATAATCTCGACCGTCATTGCCGCTCTTGTCATCATTCTGACCGTCATTCTCCTGTATTCGCTGAAAAACGCGATTTTCGGACATAAAGGAGAGGCAGCATTGAGCACCCCCGTATGATCTGACGTAAGAATCCCCTCTGTTCATAATCAGGCGGGAGCAGCCCGTCAGGGAACAATATCGAAAAAATTACAGCCGGGCGGCCCGAAAAAGGCTGCCCGGCGGCTGCTTTTATGAGATAATTCAGCTGAATGGAAAAACACACGAAAATGCGCTGTGTTAGAAAACGACGGAAATCCGTGAAGAATCGGACTTCATCCTTTACTTCAAAAAAGCTGTCATATATCATACGCGCTGTATTTTATCTTTTTTTATACAGAACCAGTTCCGGATTTTCACCGTCGCATTCATACGTACAGACCATGATAAAATCCATGTTCGCAATTACACCGAAACACCGATCTCCGCCGAATTCACACTCAAGCTGGTTTCCCAGATATGTGGTCCGGTCATTGAGAAATCTGACGCAGGCTCCGCTTGGAAGCCTGTATTCAAGATTCACATACTGACCGACAAGCGCATTAAGCTTTTCAACCTTCGGCATCCCGTCGATATTCAGCGCGTTAATTTCATCAATAAGCTGTTCCTTTAATTTTTCAAATTCAACGTTGTCGCTGAGCTCCTGATAACGTTTCCAATAATCGAGCGTCGGCAGTGTCTCTTTCATATAGGAACGTGCCTGTTCCTCGGTAAAATGCTCGTTTACCATATTTTTTACGCATACCTCTACAAGATCATCCATATTACTGTAGGTATATGTTCCGTCCGCATAACACCATTTACAGTAATCCTCGTTGAATGAACCGTCAGCGTTATGGCCAATAACAGAGTCATCCAGAGGCATACCGCAGCATTGACAGATAAGCTGATTCGGAGAACCCAGCAATGTGTTGATAGACACATTGAAAATTTCTGACAGCAGCTTCAGCGTTTCGGAATTCGGCAATGTTTTCCCTTTTTCCCAGCGCGATACTGCCTGTCTGGTCACAAACACCTTTTCCGCCAGTTCATCCTGCGTCATTTTGTGTTCTGTACGAAGTTCATATAAAATATCTTTGGGCTCCATGATACTCCCCTCCTGCTATGTTTTATGATATCATTATATCACAAATCCTCACCGACTTCAAGCAACCGGTTGTTGCGCGCAGTATATAAGCGGAATATGATTTTTGATTTGCCGTTTTTAACTGCAATGTTATATTGAGTAATCAAGTGAATTCCGAGATTCGATTGCGTCAGAGACGCATGTGAATTTCGAATATTTCGAAATAACCGCAGGCAGTATGCCTGACTCCGAAACAAAAACAGGAACAGACGATAGAAACATATCGTTCTGTTCCTTTTTGTTTGCGGATTTTTCCGACAATACGGACATGAATTCCCTGGCAGTGGGTAAGGTAGACTTCGCTAAAAAATGGACGGCCTTGTGTTTCTCCTTCCGTATCAATTCCCTAGTAGTGGGTAAGG
>JAZQNC010000021.1:0-2456 GCA_045627165.1 Eubacteriales bacterium | reverse complement strand
AAAGATTATGCCCATGATTATACGGATAAAGGGCATCCTGCGCAGACGCAGCGAAATTATCTGAAACAGTATGAAAATACCGAATATGGGTGCGAGAGCCGAAGCCACCTCCGAGGCGTAATGGGGTATCATGCCCACATATCCCCGTCCGAGGGCAACGGTATCGTCGAAATTCGCAACAAGCATACCGCTCTCTCCGGAGCTCTCACCGAAGATGAAGCTCAGCAGCATTACAGCCATGACAGGCCCGACAGAACAGAGCGCAATCAGACCGAAGCTGTCTTCCTTGGCGTTTTCGTCGCTTCGTATGGCGGCGACGCCCACGCCGAGCGCCATTATGAAGGGAACCGTCATCGGTCCTGTGGTTACTCCGCCGGAATCAAACGCCACGGAGAGGAAAGATTTTGAAGTGAACGCCGACAGTATGAACACTATCGCATAGGCTCCAAGCAGTATCCATCTCAGCTGCACGGCAAAGAAGATACGGAGCATACATATAACCAGAAACAGTCCCACACCGGCGGCGACTGTGAAGACGAGAACGCTCTTGTCTATCGCGGGTACGTTTGCCGCCAGCACCTGAAGGTCGGGTTCCGCCATCGTTACCACAAAGCCGAGGGCAAAGGAGATAAGCAGAATCAGCCACAGCTTTCTGGATTTCGTCATTTCGGTACCGATAAGATTCCCGATTCGTGTCATTGACATATCGGCGCCAAGCGTGAAAAGGCCCATCCCCGCTGTCAGCATCACCGAGCCTATCACAAATGACAGCATCAGGTCGTTGCCTACCGGAACGAAGGTCAGACACATCACCGCAACTATCAGCGTAATTGGCAGTACCGAGGACAGGGCTTCTCTCAGCTTTTCGATAAAAATATTTTTTGAGGACAATTTGTTTACCTTCCGGGGTAAAAATGTTGAGCCGCAGGTCGTTATAAAGCGATATGCGGCTTTTGCTTAAAATCAGTAGGGCAGGCAGGAGGGAAGCGTTGCGCCTTCGCCGTTCTCATCCGGGAAGGGAGTGAGATCGTCATTGCGCACCGATTCGCGGTCTGCCGGGTCTGAGAAATCGGGAATCCTGTAATTCTCACCGTGATTGAGACAGCTTCTCCAGCCGAGAATTGCGGCAGCGGACATTGCAACGCCCTTGTATACGTCAAAGAAGGGCTTCTTTCCGTCAAGGAAGTATTCGCAGAGGTTGTGTACTATCCACCAGTCACCGCCGCCGTGACCAGCCGCAGCTGCTTCGTCGTCGAGAACCGCGGGAATGGTCTTACACATTTCCTCCTGTCCTTCGGGACGGGTATGATGGAACCAGTACTGACGGACGTTGTCAACGTATCCTCCGGCTTCAAGGCTCGAAACGTCGCCAACGATACGGTAGCGTGAGTAATCGCTCGCCATTGCCGTACAGCCTGTGAAGCGCGCTATCATGCCGTTATCCATCTCGCAGAACATGATCGCTGTTCCGTCGGTATCGTGACGCGCGTCTTTGATCTTCTCCATGAGCTTTGAGTGAGCGGCGCGGGCTGAAACATACTTCGGCATACAGTTGCCGATATACATCAGAGGCCCCATTGCGTGGGTATTGTAGTATGTGCGGGGCTTGTAGCATCTCCAGTGATATTTGTTCGGTCCGAGATTTCGCAGCTCCGCTTCCGAGCCGGAGTGATTGTATTCGCCCTCGGCATAAAGGGGAGTGCCTATTTCGCCTGCCGCAACCATTTCTCTCATCTTCATGTTGAAAGCCATGAAGGGATAGTTCTCGGCTATCATATACTTTCTTCCGGTACGCTCAACACATTCCACCAGCTCAACACATTCTTTTAGTGTTGAAGCCGAGGTACATTCGCTGACCACGTCCATTCCCGCTTCCATGCACTTTATTGCAAATGGAGCATGCTGATGGAAGTAGTTGCAGAGGAAAACAGCTTCCATTCCGACGCTCTTGCCATAACTGAGAAATTCGTCAAAATCGGTAAAAGCCTTTGCCGTTGCGGGACATCTGTCGCCTGCGGTCATATCGGTGTTCTTGTCGCAGATGGCGACTACCTCTGTACGCTCGTAGGCATTGAGCAGCTGAATATAGCTTCCGCCTCTCCAGCATCCGAAAACGCCTATTTTAAGAATCCTGTCGCTCATATTATTCTTCTCCTTGGGTTTGATGTATATGATCGGAATACATTGTTCGTATAACTATATAATATTATACTATCCGTAATCTTCTTTGTCAAGGCGAGGGTGTGAATTACGAAAAAATATTCTGTTACAGATCGGTTATATCAACAGTTCCGAAAGCAAAAAAATCCCGCCGCTTTTTGGGCGACGGGACATATTCAATGCCTAATCTTTATAAACTCTGTTCAAACTCAGTGAGCGATCTTGTTGATGAGCTTGTAGAGGATTACGGGGAGAGATACAGGCTCTGCCTTAACGGGCTGGCAGATAGCTGCGGG
>JAZQNC010000020.1:0-3088 GCA_045627165.1 Eubacteriales bacterium | reverse complement strand
ATCTGAGCAAGATATACAGCCTTGCCGGTCTGACAGGCGACGGGAGACGGTCAGGCGCCTCATCGGACAGGGCGCCGTCGTAGTGTATGTCCGCGTCCGGAATTTGGGCGAGTATCCCATCGGCGATGAAATCGACCGAATTTGAGGTAAAGCCCACATTTCTTTCCGCGCCAAGCCTCTTCACCGTATCGAAAAATATCTTTCGCTGTGTGGGTGTGTGGGACTGTATCACGTTGTCGAATTTCAGTCTTATATTTCTTTCGAGCGCGAGCTCCAGTACGTCCTCAAGGGTCGGGATGCGCTCTCCGCCGAAGGTGTAATTTTCAAGCTCGGCGTAATTCAGCGAAGCTATCTGCTTCTCGCCCTCTATCGCGCTGCCGTCGATGTTCCTGCCTGTGGCGTTTATCGTGCGGTTGTGCAGCAGGACGCACACGTCGTCGGCGGTGAATTTGGTGTCCAGCTCTATCATGCCGTAGCCCTGATCGGCGGCGGCGCGGTATGCGGGAAAGGAATTGTCGGTATATTCGGAAGCGACTCCCCTGTGAGCCTCAAGAATGAAAGCCATCTTCACACCTCATAATCGAGGCAGAAACGCTGGGCGGTGTATGGACGCACCTTCGTGTCGGCAACAGACACGTGTTCGGGATGCTTCGCGTATACCTTGAGCGCGTCCTCATTTTCAAAGGTGGAATCCAGCATCATGTCTGCGTTGGAAGAGGGAAGACCGTTTATGTTCACTCTGATATCCACAAGTCCGGGAATCTTTCCCATGAGCGCTTCCAGCCCTTCCTTCGCTCCGAGGCGTATTGCCTGCTTTTCTTCCTCGCTGTATTCCTCTTTCAGTTTCCACAAAATAACATGCTTTACCATGGCATTATTCTCCTTTATCGGCAGTAAGTTATGTTTTACCTGTTTATATGCGTATTTTACCACAAAGCGGATCAAAACACAATAGCAAATTCCGCGAAAGTCAATGTTAACATTGTATGAACGAGTCCCAATGTGATTGAAATGAAATAACTTTTGGTGTATAATTGCCCTGACGGAAAACGTTTCTGACGAAAACACAACAATATATATTCGTAAAGGGGTATTTTATCATGTACAACAGCATAAGACCCGGACAGGTTTGGCTCGATACCGAGGGCAAGCGTATTCAGGCTCACGGCGGCTCCATATTCTATGAAAACGGAAAATACTACTGGTACGGCGAAAACAAGGAGAAGACCGACGGCGTATGTCCCATATGGCACTGGGGAGTACGCATGTATGAATCCGAGGACCTGTATAACTGGAAGGACCTCGGTCTCATCATTCCTCCCGACACTGAGGACCCGACCTCTCCGATACATCCCAATTCCTTCATGGACCGTCCTCACATCATATACAACGCACGGACAAAGAAGTATGTGTGCTGGCTAAAAATCATGGAAAAGGACGGCACTCAGACCGAAACGGTTCTCACCGCCGATAAGCTCACCGGTCCATATACCATGGTGCGCAGGGGACTTCGTCCTCTCAACATGAGCGCGGGAGACTTTGACCTCGTCGTAGCTCCCGACGGCAAGGCTTACTACTATTTCGAGCGCGTCCACAGCGAGACCATCTGCGCCGACCTTACCGACGACTATACCGATGTTACCGGCTATTACTCCACCCACTTCCCGCGCCCCTATCCGCCCTACGTCCGCGAGGCGACCTCTCATTTTCTCCGTCATGGCAAGCATTATCTGCTGACCTCGGGTACGACAGGCTACTATCCCAACCCCTCTGAAATGGCGATAGGCGACAGCTGGCACGGACCATACACGCTTCAGGGCGATCCCTGTACCGATGACGACTCGGACACCTCCTATCATTCCCAGTTTGCCTCGGTATTCAAGGTTCCCGGCAAGAAGGACCTCTACATCGCGCTCGGCGACCGCTGGCTTCCCGAATACATGGACATACCCTATGACGATGTGCGCCGTCACTTTGAAATAGGCTTCAACCCCGAAGCCGACAAATCGGAGCTGGCAAACATCCACATCCGTCACACGGTAAACCGCACACAGATCGCAGACTACGTATGGCTTCCCATCCGCTTTGACGGCGAAAAGGCCTTCATCGACTGGAAGGACGAGTGGAAGACAGAAGACTACGAATAAATACAATACACAATACACAGATACTCAATTCAGACAGGATAAGCGGGACGCATGAGCTACGAAAGTGCCAAAAACCGAATACTGAAAGAGATCTTCGGTCACGACAGCTTCCGCGACGGTCAGGAAAAAATCGTTGACTGTCTGGCGCAGGAAAGGCGCGACGCGCTCTGCGTCATGCCCACCGGAGGCGGAAAATCCCTGTGCTACCAGCTTCCCGCCCTGCTGTCTGAGGGGGTGACTCTGGTCATCTCTCCTCTCATCTCGCTGATGAAGGATCAGGTCGGCGCGCTCCGTGAAAGCGGAGTCCGCGCGGCGTACCTCAACGGCTCGCTGACCGAAGAGCAGTACGCGAAAGCACTGAACAACGCGCGGAACGGTATGTATAAAATAATATACGCCGCTCCCGAAAGGCTTGACGCGCCCTCTTTTCTCTCCGCGGCGCAGATGATGAACATCACCTTTATAGCGGTGGACGAGGCGCACTGCGTTTCCCAGTGGGGACAGGATTTCCGTCCGGGGTATCTCAGGATCTCCGAATTCGTAAAAGCTCTGCCGTTCCGTCCGGTAATAGGCGCGTTCACCGCCACCGCCACCGAAAGGGTGAAGCAGGATATAATCCGGCTTCTCGACCTGCATGAGCCCTACGGCGTCACAACAGGTTTTGACCGTCCCAATCTGTATTTCTCGGTGCTTCATCCCGAAAAGCGCAATAAGCTGCAGTTTCTGATGAGTCTGCTGGACGCGAGACGAAGCCGCAGCGGAATAATCTACTGTCTTACCCGAAAGGATGTGGAGACGGTCTGCGCCGGGCTGTGCGAGGCGGGCTATGCCGCCACAAGATACCATGCCGGACTTGACGACGAGGAACGCAGGCGCAATCAGGAGGATTTCGACTACGACCGCGCCGCGATAATGGTTGCCACCAACGCCTTCGGCATGGG
>JAZQNC010000019.1:0-7147 GCA_045627165.1 Eubacteriales bacterium | reverse complement strand
CGACTTGTTTCCGTCGGCTCCAAGTACGGCGCACAGCATTCTCAGGACTGGACAGCTCTTCCCGCACACATCCCCGGACTCAAGGTTTGCTTCCCCGCAACACCCGCAGACGCTAAGGGTCTTATGACCGCAGCTCTCGTGGGCACAGACCCCGTAGTATTCTTCGAGTCTCAGAGAATCTACGACAAGGGCGAAGAGTTCCTCAAGGACGGCGTTCCGGAAGGCACATACGAGATCACGATCGGCGATCCCGACGTTAAGCGCGAAGGCAAGGACGTTACAATCCTTACAATCGGTGCTGTTCTCTACCGCGCTATGGAAGCTGCAAAGACTCTCGAAGAGAAGTACGGTATCTCCGCTGAGATCATCGACGCACGTTCCATCGTTCCTTTCGACTACTCCAAGGTTATCGAGTCCGTTAAGAAGACCGGTAAGATCGTTATCGTCGGCGACGCCTGCGAGCGCAACTCCGTAATGAAGGACATGGCTGCCAACATCAACGAGTTCTGCTTCGATTACCTCGACGCTCCCGCAGTTGCTCTCGGTTCCCGCAACTGGATCACACCCGCTCACGAGCTTGAAGAAGCATTCTTCCCCTATCCGGACGCTATCATCGACTGCATCCATGAGAAGCTCATGCCCATCGCCGGCTATGTTCCCACTCATGACTACAGCGACGTTGCAAAGCTCGACCGTTCAAAGAAGGGCATATAATTCAGTCCTGCTTACGCAGTCCTGAATTTGGTAAAATTTGCCTTGCAAATTTTACCGGTGCGTGAGTTGAATTTAGCAATTCGCTTCGCAAATTCTGCCGGTGCGCGGATTTGAATTTTACCGGTGCGCGAGTTGAATTTAGCAATTCGCTGCGCGAATTCTGTCGGTACGCGGATTGAATTTTACCGGTGCGTGAGTTGAATTTAGCAATTCGCTCCGCGGATTCTGCCGGTGCGCGGATTGAATTTTACCGGTGCGTGAGTTGAATTTAGCAATTCGCTGCGCGAATTCTGCCGGTGCGCATATCGGCATTTAAGTAAAACCGCATAAAAATTGCAGGCCTGCACTTTATCGTGTAGGTCTGCATTTGTGTTTATATTTGATTTACACAGCCAGTCTTGCGATTTCGGCTATGATATATTCCTCCGCGTCATGGCACATTATTTCCTGTTCGGGACTGCGGCGGCTGTCGTTTGCCGGATAGTCGGGACGGTTTACCTCCACGAAGCCGTGGAAAGCTTCGGGATATTTTCTTACCGCCACCTCCACTCCCGCGTCTATCAGCTTCTTCGCGTATTCTGTTCCGTGTACAAGCAGCTCATCGCGTCCGCAGAGCACGAAAATCGCGGGGCATACGTTTTTCAGCGAATCCGTGTCGGCGAGCAGAGGTGAAGCCTCGCGGCAGGTTTCGTTTCCGTCCGGGAACATATCCTTTCTCAGGTAGATGAAGGTATTTCCCATTTCCAGTATCCGCTTCATATCGGTGCAGGGATATACCAGATACTGTCCTGCCAGCTTCACGTTCTCATCGGCGAGCATGACCGCCGCGCTTGCCGCCAGCTGACCTCCCGCGCTGAAGCCTCCTATAAAGGTCTTATCGGCGGATATTCCCAGTTCATCCGCGTTTTCAAGGAAGAACTTCACCGTATCGCACACTTCCTTCGAGGCGAAGGGGAAGGGTTTGAGCGGACGCTTCTGATAGTTGAGATTTACCACGAAGGCTCCCAGCCTTTCGCAGAGCAGAGCTGAAAAGGTTTCCATGAGCGATGCGTCCCCGCCTATCCATCCGCCGCCGTGCATATTCACGATGAGCGGAGCGTCTGTTCTGTCTTCCGGGGGGAAGTGCAGGTACATTTCCACAGGCGGCTCGCCTGTGCGCTCCAGGCTGTAAATATTGTTTTCTTTGCGGGTTATTCCTTTGATTTCGTTGATTTTCATATTGTTTTTCCTTTTCCGTTTTTTGTGTTCTGAGGGCATTATAGCACATACCGTGCCAAAAGTCCATATTGATTTGCGCAATTCATACAATTCACGAAATGTTACTTGAAAAAAAGAGATGATTATGATATAGTAATCCAATATGGAATGAATATTTATGCGCTTTAAGGAGATACGGATGAAGAAAATGATACCCACGAGGCTTGCGGCCGCATTGCTTGCGGCATGTGTATGCGCCGCTTCCTTCTGCGCGCTTCCTGCGCTTGCCGCCGACAGCGCCGGAAAGGATACATACGTTGCGCTCGGTGACAGCATTGCCTACGGCTACGGTCTTGCCGATTATGAAAAGGAACGCTATCCTCAGCTTGTGGCGGACGCTTTCGGCCTTGAGCTGTACGATTACGCTGTAAACGGCATGACAAGCGGAGGGCTTCTCACTCTCGTCAGCGGCTCGAAGCTCTCTCCCGACGCGGATATTTATAAAAATATGCGTGAAGCGAAGCTTATTACCGTCAGCATCGGCTCAAACGACGTGCTCAGCGTATTGACCACGATATTCATGACCGCGGCGGGCGCGGTGCAGAACATCCTTTCGGACGAATTCGGTATAGTGCTCAACACTTCGATAAACAATCCTGACGCTCTCGGTATGTTCGACAACGGCGTGAACAGTTTCCGCGAAAATCTTCCGCAGATATACGCCGCCATCCGTGAGATAAATCCCACCTGCGGACTGGTATTCACCAAATTCTACAATCCCTATGTAGGAGTTAAGTTCGGCAGCTTCGATTTCGGTACGCTCTGCGACAGATATATCTGCGAGATGAACGATATTCTCGAAAACAAGGGCGATATGGACTACTTTATCGCCGACGCCTATACTCCCATGAACACGCCCGGAATGTCGAATGTGGATATGTTCTCCGGAAACGTGGACCCTCATCCCAATGCCGGCGGTCACGCGGCGATAGCCGAGGCTGTAAAGCTGGCGTCTGACGCGGCTCTTGCCGCAATGCCTGCGGAAGTCGTACCCGCCGAAACGGTGCTTCCCGAAACAGCAGCGCAGGAAACCGAAGCCCGCGATGATACGTCCGCCGAAAATGCGGAAGATGCTTCCGATGCGGAAGATGCTTCCGACGCGGAGGATGCTTCCGATGCGGAAGATGCTTCCGATACGGAAGCTAAGCCCGAAGACCTGGTAGGCTCAAAGGCGATACCCTGGGGCAAGGTGGGGCTTATCGGACTTGCCGCCGCCGTTTTTATCGTTACCGCCTGCATAGTCAGCTCAAAAAACAGGAAAAAAGGCGGAAGATAACGCCTGCCGCTTTCGGAAATCATCCGGTATATGCAACATAAGATGAATAAATCAGATATAGGAGAGAACAAAATGGAAAAGCTCACAATACTCGTTGTAGGCGGCGGAGGCCGTGAACATGCTATAGTGAAAAAGCTCTCGGAAAGTCCCCGCTGCGGGAAGCTTTACTGCGCTCCCGGAAATGCCGGAATTTCCGCCCTTGCGGAATGTCTGCCGATAAAGGCAACAGATGTGGACGGAATGGTCGAAGCGGCAAAGAAGCTCGGCTGTGATCTGGTTTTTGTCGCTCCCGACGATCCGCTCAATCTCGGCATGGTGGACAGGCTTGAAGAAAACGGGATCCGCGCTTTCGGTCCTCACAAGTGCGCCGCCGAGCTTGAAGGCTCAAAGGTGTTCTCCAAGGGACTGATGAAGAAGTACGGCATTCCCACGGCGGCATACGAGGTGTTCTCTGATCCCGCCGACGCTCTCGAATATATAAAGGCGCAGGGAAAGTATCCCACCGTCGTCAAGGCTGACGGACTTGCCCTCGGCAAGGGCGCGATAATTGCCGAAAACGAAGAGCAGGCGGCGGACGCCCTTCACGCCATCATGGAGGAAAAGGTGTTCGGAGATTCGGGCAACAACGTGGTCATCGAGGAATTTCTCACCGGTCCCGAGCTTACCGTGCTTTCCTTCGTTGACGGAAAGACCGTCGTCCCCATGGTCTCCTCTCAGGATCACAAGCGCGCGTATGACGGCGACAAGGGTCCCAACACCGGCGGAATGGGCGCGTTTTCTCCTTCCGCGAATTATACTCCCGAGCTGGCTGACCGCTGTATGAAGGAGATATTCCTTCCCACGGTAAAGGCTCTCAACGCCGAGGGACGCACCTTCAAGGGAGTCATATATTTCCAGCTGATGATAACGAAGGACGGCCCGAAGGTAATAGAATACAATGCCCGTTTCGGCGATCCCGAGACGCAGGCTGTTCTTCCCCGCCTGAAATCCGACTTTATCGACATAATCGACGCCTGCATAGACGGAACTCTGGACGGAATGGATATCGAATGGGATAACGGCGCTTCGGCGTGTATCGTGATCGCGTCGGGCGGATATCCCGTAAGCTATAAGAAGGGCTACGTTATAAGCGGTCTCGAAGCGGCGGGAGAGATGGAGAACGTATACGTATACCATGCCGGAACCGCTTTCAACGACAAAAATGAGATCGTCAACGCGGGAGGCCGCGTTCTCGGTGTGACCGCGACCGGCGATACCCTGGAAAACGCGATAAAGCAGGCGTATAACGCCGCCGAAAAGATCGGCTTCACCGACTGCTTCATGCGTCACGACATAGGAAGAAAGTAATATCTCATACAAGGATGAAAGACGATCTTCTTGAACGTATAAAGGCCAGACTTCCCGGCCTGTCAAAGGGACAGCGCGTTATCGGAGAATTTATCTGCGAGCATTACGACAAGGCGGCCTACATGACCGCCTCCAATCTGGGAAAATGCGTCAGCGTCTCCGAAAGCACCGTCGTCCGCTTTGCTGTGGAAATGGGCTTCGAGGGATATACCGAGCTTCAGCAGGAGCTGCGCAAGCTGATACGCAACCGCCTTACCGCCTATCAGCGTATGGAGGTTACGGCGCAGCGCCTCGGCGAGGGCGACCTGCTTACCAACGTCCTCAACGAGGATATCGACAGGATACGCCATACTCTCGAAATCATAAACAAGGACAATTTCTATGCGGCGGTGCGCGCCCTCGAGGAGGCGGAAAATATCTACATCCTCGCCGCGCGTACCTCGGCTACTCTTGCGAATTTTCTCGCCTACAATCTCGGACTTATTGCCGAAAACGTTTACAGGATACAGAACGCCGGAGGCATCGAGCTTTTTGAACAGCTGAGACGTCTCGGCGAGGGAGACGTGGCGGTAGTCATATCCTTTCCGCGTTATTCAAAGAACATAATCGACGCGGCGGCATTTGCGCGGGTGAGAGGCGCGAAGATAATCGCGATCACCGACAGTATATCCTCTCCCGCGGCGGAAGCCGCCGATATTACTCTGACCGCTCAGAGCGACATGGTTTCCTTCGTGGATTCGCTTGTGGCGCCGCTTTCGGTGATAAACGCCATTATCGTGGCAGTATCCATGGATCGGCGGGAGGAGCTGAAGGAGCCGTTTTCGCGCCTTGAGGAGATATGGCACAACTGGGACTTTTACAATCAGACATGACGCCGCACATATAGCGCGGATGCTGTGCATATAGCACAGATGCTGCGCATAAACGCAGGGAAATTATGAGCAGAAAGATAATCGTTGTCGGCGGAGGCGCGGCGGGACTCATGGCGGCGGGAAGAGCCGCCGAGCTCGGCGCCGAGGTCGAAATAATCGAAAAAATGAACCGCACCGCCCTCAAGCTGGGAATCACCGGCAAGGGCAGGTGCAATATCACGAATGACTGCGCGCCGCAGGACTTTATCGGAAATGTGGTGCATAATCCGCGCTTTATGATGAGCGCGATATACGGCTTCACTCCATCAGACACGATGGAGTTTTTCACGTCCCGCGGACTGCCGGTCAAGGTCGAAAGGGGAAACCGTGTGTTTCCCGAAAGCGACAGGGCTCTTGACGTTGTGGCGGTCATGCGGAAATACGCTTCGTCCTGCCGAATAGTGAATGAAAACGCGCTTTCGCTTATTGTCAGCGACGGGAAATGCGTCGGAGTGAAGACCAGCCGCGGAGAGCGTTACGGAGACGCGGTCATAATCGCCACGGGCGGTATGTCCTATCCGCAGACGGGCTCCACCGGCGACGGCTACCGTCTTGCGAAGGAATGCGGTCACAGCATAATCCCGCCGATGCCCTCCCTTGTGCCGATAGAGGTCATGGAGAGCTGGTGCTTCGAGCTGCAGGGGCTTTCTCTGCGCAACTGCTCGGTCACGCTGAAAAACTCCGACGGTAAGGAAGTATACGACGATTTCGGCGAGCTGCTGTTCACCCATTTCGGGCTTTCCGGACCTACGATACTCTCAATGTCGTCCCACATGAAGGCGGGAGAGAGCTATACCATAGACATATCTCTCAAGCCCACGCTGGACGAAAAGACGCTGGACAGCCGGGTGCTTTCCGATCTGACAAAATACGCCAACCGCAATTTCGAGAATTCGCTTGACGATCTTCTGCCGAAGAAGCTTATTCCCGTGATAGTGAAGCTCTCAGGCATAGACCCGTACAAAAAGTCAAATTCCGTGACTCGGACCGAGAGGGAAAGGCTCTGTTTCCTGCTTCACCATCTGACTCTGACCTTCAGGGGCTTCCGTCCCATAGACGAGGCGATAGTCACGTCGGGCGGTGTATGCACAAAGGAGATAGACCCAAAGACCATGCGCTCAAAGCTGGTCAGGGGGCTGTATTTCGCGGGAGAGGTCATAGATGTTGACGCCTATACGGGAGGCTTCAATCTGCAGATCGCGTTCTGTACGGCAAAAGCCGCCGCGCAGGGCGCTGCGCTTAAGTAAGAAGTAATAGTGAAGAGGTAAGAAGTAAAGTTACCGAAAACCGGAAAATAACTATGAATCAGTGAAGGAATCAAACCATGATCAACATTGCCATCGACGGACCGTCGGGTGCCGGGAAAAGCACCGTCGCGAAAGCCCTTGCAAAGAAGCTTTCCTATATCTATGTGGATACGGGAGCCATGTACCGCGCGGTCGGGCTGTACGCAAGGAACCGCGGCACCGATAAAAACGACAAAGAGGGCGTCATCGCGCTGCTTCCGGAGATCCGGATCGACCTTCTCTATGAGGACGGCGCACAGCACGTGCTTCTGAACGGCGGGGACGTCAGTACCGCGATCCGGGAAAACGAGATCTCCATGTACGCCTCCTGCGTATCGAAGGTCCCCGAAGTCCGC
>JAZQNC010000018.1:0-2795 GCA_045627165.1 Eubacteriales bacterium | reverse complement strand
AAAGAAATCTGCATATTCATTCAGCTCCGCCGCCGGTATCTGTACGGGGTGTTCGGGCATGATATGAGGTCTCGGAGCGATACCGCGTATACGGTCCGCCGCGTCGCGCATCAGAAAATATTTTTCTCCTACGGTGCCGTCCTCCTGCACCGGAGAATCCTCATCGTAGGAGGTCATGCGGGGAGTATAGCGCATCGGAGAGCCGGGGCGGGCATTTCTCGGTCTGGTATAATTTGCTCCGTTGAAAAAGCCGAAATTGGTGCCGCCGGAAAACATATAGAGACTGACATTGCAGCCCAGCTTCAGCGCTTCCTCGTAAGCGGCCGATGTAACGGCGGGATCGCTGCGTTGGAAACGCTCTCCCCAGTACAGGGGACCGCTGCACCACAGCTCACCCGAGAAAAACGGCGCTTTTACCCATTTTTTCGAGGCCTCAGCTGCATGAGCCGCAGCTCCCGGAACGCAGGAAAAGTTCATTCCGTGGAAACCGTCCTCCACCTCGCCGCAGCTTATCCAGCAGGGCAGGTCTCCGTCTGTGGCATAAAGAGGAACGTCAACTCCGTATTCGCGCATCATATCCGCCAGCGCGCGAATATACGCACGGTCATTGCCGTAGCTTCCGTATTCGTTTTCCACCGCGCAGGCGATTATCGGACCGCCGTTTGTGGAAAGATAGGGAACTATGCGCGGCATCAGCTCGCCGTAGTAGCGGCGGACGCAGGTCAGAAACCGCTCATTGCAGGTGCGGAATTCGATATTGTCGCGCAGCAGCCAGTAGGGCAGACCCCCCAGGTCCCATTCGGAACACATATACGGAGACGGACGGAGCAGCACATACAGTCCGTGAGCGGCGCATCTGTCAAGAAAGCTCTCGATATCGAAAAGTCCCTCGAAGCAGTACTCGCCCGGCTCCGGCTCGTGAGCGTTCCACGGCACATATACCTGTACGGCGTTCAGTCCGAAATCCAGCGCAAGCTCAAGACGTCTGTCCCAGTCTGTCGGATATATGCGGAAATAATGCACGTCGCCGGAAAAAATGCGGAACGGTTCGCCGTTGAGATAAAACGACCTTTCATCGTAGGTCAGAAGAGTTTTTTCCATGCGGTTTTCCTCCGTATCATCTGTATTGTTGAATACAGGATATCACATAATTGTTAATAATTCCACCGGACACAAAGGGCGTCCCGTGTGTGAACGCCCTTTCAGTTATTTATACAAGAACAGATTCAAACGCCGCAATCAGCGGATCATACTCCGGTCTGCCGTCAGCGGGAATCGATCTTTCTATCGTTTCTGTCACATTTTCTCTTACCTGACGCGCAAAATCCGATCCGTCGTTATCGGCGAACACGTTCAGCTCGTCAAGCTGACCGAAGGCTTTCTTGGTTATATTGCATGACCCCAGAGATATCGTCTTTTCGCTGATAAGCAGCTTGGCGTGAAGCATTCCGGGATAGTAATACAGCTTTATTTTTCCCCCGCTCCTTTTCACCAGACGCGAAACCGTCTTTCTGTTCAGATCATTCTGGAAATTCGCTTTCTGCGGGATAACGATGATAAGGCTGTCAAGCCTTTCGGCGGCTCTGAGCAGAGCAAGTTCAAATTCGGGAAGCGGAGAAAAATATGCCATTACAAGGGTAAGGCTCTTCTCCGCGCCTTCGATAAGCTCAAGATACGCGCCCTTCATGCCGAAATGCCTTACCGGTAATTTCATGTTCATTCCGAAAAGGCCGTCTGTTTTCGGGTGTGTGCGTCTTATGATAAACTCCCGCACAAGCTCAGTCTCGGTTATCTTCACCATGTAGTCGTGATAAGCGCGCCCCGCAAGGTCTGCCCCGTTTTCCTTATCCTCGATATTTATCCCTCCGACGATGACCGTGCTGTCGTCGAAGATGAAAAACTTGCTGTGGTCGCAGCGGTTCGTACTGTATTCTGCCTTTATGTTGGGGGGATTGAGGATTTTTGTCAGAAGCCCGCCGCTTATATCTTTGTCATTGGTTTTGGATTCCGCTTTCAGCGATTCCCTGTTGTAAAAGCAGCTCAGCGCGCCTATCTTTATCTTTTCGGACAGATTCGTTTTTCGGTGGAAGAACGACCTTCTGCTCTCCTCGCAGCATTCGCAGATAACGCCGTAGCGGTCTTTGGTTATCGTGACCTTTACTCCTCTGTCTGCCGCGTCGAGCACTTCACGGGCTATGACATTGCCTATGACGTCATCACGCCAGATGAACATATTTATATATATGCTTTTTTCCGCGCTTTTCATGCATGAGATTATTTCGGGAAAAGCGTTCTTTCCGTCAACGAGCAGTTTCATATTCTGTTCATTCAAACAATCATTATATTATCAGCATTGCATCCCCGTAGGAGAAGAATCTGTATCTCTCCTTTATCGCCTCGCTGTAAGCGTTCATCATGATCTCACGGCTGGAAAACGCCGAGACGAGCATAAGCAGGGTGCTTTCGGGAAGATGGAAGTTGGTGATAAGTCCCTCGACTGCCTTGAAGCGGTAGCCGGGATAGATGAAAATTCCCGTGTCCGCGCTGACGGGATGAATTATTCCGTTGTCGTCTGCCGCGCTCTCTATCGTGCGGCAGGAGGTGGTGCCGACGCAGATAAGTCTTCCGCTGCGGCTGTTGATCATATCCGCCGATTCTTCGGTAACGTGAATATATTCGGTGTGCATGACGTGATCGGCGATATCTTCCTCCTTGACCGGACGGAAGGTGCCGAGTCCCACGTGAAGAAGCACGGGAACGACCTTTATTCCAAGTCGGATCGTAGCCATGTCGTT
>JAZQNC010000017.1:0-7088 GCA_045627165.1 Eubacteriales bacterium | reverse complement strand
CCGCTTTTTCCAGATAGAAATCCTCAACGGCTCTGTAGACGCCGTTGATATCATATCCGCCGTCAGTAATGTACTGTTCTCCGCTTTTTCTTTCGGTATCGGCATAAAGCTTCAGAGCGCTGTCTGCCCATAAAGAGACAGCATCGTCAAGCGACAGCTTATGGATAAGCGGCGACAGCTCCGCGCAGGGTGCGGCGGCATTGAAGCTTGCGAGAACCGGAAGTCCCGCGCACTGGGCTTCAAGAAGCGCGACGCTCACTCCCTCGTAGAGCGAAGGCAGAAGAAACAGATCCATGGCGTTATAAAGTCTGTTGACGTCTCCGCGTCTTCCGGTAAATATGACCTTATCGGATATACCGAGATCATCAGCCATATCGGAAATTTCGGATTTCAATTCACCGTCGCCCACGAGCATCAGTTTCGAATCCTCATGACGCAGACATATTTCTCTGAATATCTTCATTATAAAACGGTGATTTTTCTGCTCCTTGAAGCAGCCGACGTTTCCGACAACGAAGCTGTCTCCCAGCGCCAACTCCTTGCGGATATCGTTTCGGTATTCCACATTATAGGCAAACGACTTCGCGTCGATGACGTTGCGCATTACCCTGAAATTATCGGAGCCGCAGACCTTTCTGCCGAAAAGCCACATTCCCGCCTCTTCCGAACAGGCAAGATAGTAATCCGCCATGCGACGCAGCGGCAGCTGCAGAACGTTTTTGGCCAGTCCCTGTATTCCGTTTCCGCTGGATGTGTTGTGACTGTGAATGACAGTATATCTTCCCAGGCTTTTTGCCGTTTTGAGATAAAACACGGCGGAGCTTCGGACATGACTGTGGATTATGCTGCACTCTGGATGTTCGACAAGCAGCTTTTTCCATTCGTGAATGTATTCAAAGGTGTTCCGTACATTATACGCGGGAACATGATATATGTGACCTCCGAGACTTTCGATCTCATCGTCATAGGTACACCTGTCATCGGTGTGTATGGCAAAGTCGAACTGCACCTTCGTCCTGTCGAAACGGCGGTACAATTCCATTATAACATTTTCAGCTCCGCCGACATCGGTTCTTCCCAGTACGTGCAGCACTCTTACCATATCAGTATGATCTCTGTTCGGTTATTGTGATTTGTCAATCTATTATTCCGTATTCTTTCATGAGCTTTTTGCGCTCATTGGTTATGTTCAGCGATTCAGCCGGACTGTTTCCGTCCTTGAAGGTGGTTGCTATTCTTGCGCACCACATGGCGGGAAGCAGAACCGGATATTTTTCCAGCAGAGGATATTTCTGCTTCATATACGACAGCTTCGGAAATACCGTGCGCACAAAGGACCGCTTTTCATTGCGGCGGTTCGCTTCGACCATTTTGAACATTATCGTTCCGGAATGAAGCCTCGATCCGTTTGTCGCGCCGTATACACCTCCGCTGAGCAGATCCTTGAGCATGGGAAGCTCGTCGATCTTTTCACAGCTCCAGCGCTTCGGGATATCAAGCTCTATGTGCAGATATTTCATAGCTATCCTGAACACCGCAACAGCAAACGGCGCGGCGTGTACCGACGCGCACTGTCGGTACAGCTCATCCCAGTTGATTTTTTCCGAATATGCTTTTGCCCACATTCCGATATCGCATATCTGACGCAGGCCGAACCCGCTGTGGATAAAATGCTTGTAGGCATGGAATATCAGAAGCAGCATATGATCGTGCGGATTCAGCGAGCAGAATTCAAAGCCGTCCGCCGAAGTATAGCTTTCACGTCTTTCATAAGCTGAAGTAAAAAATCCGCACATATCTCCTACGGCGTCGGATGACTCTTCAAAGAGACTTCTGTGAAGCTCGACATTCAGCGCGCTGCCCCTGTCAAGCCACGTTATCACAAAATTGAAATCCTCGTTCTCACTGGGATCGTAACGCTCAAAGCCGAGAGACTGAAATACCTCGCCCGCGCGGCGGAACTCGTCCGGACTTACCAGAATATCCTCGTCGCAGCTCAGACGGTAATCCCCGTGGGGATAAACGGTACGACAGACTATTCCCTTGAATATCAGAGGTCTGATCCCCGCTTCCACCAGCGCACGGTAAAGTCTTTCAAGCGCCGCGGCTCTCCTTATCTGGAGCATCACGGAGCTCACGACCTTACGCTTCATATCGGGCAAAACGGTGGAGTTCCGTACTCCTTCACAACCGTAGACGGCGTTCACCACAAGGGGAAGCACACGCTGACGCTGAGCCAGAGCGTAAAGACAGAGAAGCTTTTTATCGTCGATGACGGTACCGTCCCATTCCACCGTGCTGTCATGCAGCGCACAGTCAAGGGCTTCTATAAGCAGCTTTTCAGCGTCGTCAAGCTGCAGCTCTGCTCTGTCGGATTTTCCGCCTCTCTTCATGTTTTCTCCGGGCATTATGGTATTTCCCATTATCATCCTCATATACAAACAACTACTTTATTATACATTATATCATATATATCCCTAATTGTCAATTGATATATTGTATAAAGGAATCAACGGCAGCTATGACACGCGGCAAATCTGTTTTTTCTTCCATAATGCAAATCGGAATCATTTTTTCGGATTTGTCTTTACAAAAACAGTTTTTTGTGGTATAATCAGTTCTGTCAGATGATTGACATGATATCGTTTCTACCCTTAGCTCAGTCCGGATAGAGTACCGGATTCCGATTCCGTTGGTCAAGGGTTCGAATCCCTTAGGGTAGGCCAGAGAGTGTTATCGCAGATATTGCGGTAACGCTCTTTTTTTGCGTTCCGAAAAAGGCGCAAATACAATTCTCACGACGCATTTTGAAATCAAGAAACCCGCTCAATCACACATTTTCTCCGAATCGTCATTTTCAAATTCCCTGTAATACCATTCGAGAAAACCGTCGTGCATTTCTTCTCCGCGTTTTCTTGCTCTGACAGCGTCCATCATATCATCGTATCTTCCAAGCCAGTATCTTTTTTTCCTGTAACTGATATACGCGATCCACTTTCCGCTCTTTTCATGAAATACGCCAGTATATCCGCTCTTGTTATTTGCTCTCGTTTTTTTGCACTGTTCAAGAATTGTCACTGAGGTGTCATCTATCAGTTTAAGATGTTCTATTAACAGCTCCTTCTGATAACATCCGCAGCTGAGCGTATCGCCGTTCTGCAGTTCGCTTTGTCCGACTTTTGTCTCGTTCCCGCAGTCGCATCGGCACAGCCAGTAATTCTCCGTTGTTTTCGGATTCAGCTTTCCCGCATAACCGATAACCGTGAGACGTCCGAATCTTTTACCGATATATTCTTTCGGCGGCGGATTTGACAGGCATCCGCATGAGCGCACCCTTCCGTGTCTCAGCCGATTCCACGACACCTCCGTGTCGTTTCCGCAGTCACAGTGACATTTCCAAACTATACTTCCGCCGTCTTCCCGTCTGTCTGTGGGCTCGACAGCCGTCAGCTTGCCGAAACGCTCCCCGCGAATATCCTTCGAACAGCGTGAACCTATTTCTTTTTTCAGGCATCCGCAGCTTTTTACGTGTCCCGATGTGAGTCTGCTTACCGGTACCTTTATTTCGTTTCCGCAGTCACATCTGCAGAGCCAGAGATAGCTTGTACCCGATTTCTCTTCCAGTCTTTCCAGCGCCGTAAGTTTTCCGAACCGCTGACCGGTGATATCCTTCGGATTTTTCGTTGAAGAGGGTATTTGCAAGTTATTATCATTGCCCAACCTACAACCTCCTTTATCGTTCATGCTCCGTCAAAGTCATTCTTCTTTTTCTTTTCGGAAAATTCACTGTAATACCATTCGAGAAACTCTTCGTGCATAGTCTCTCCTTGTTTTCGCGCTTTTACCGCATCCTGATAATTACTGTATGAGCCGAGATAATATGTCTTCCCCTTAAATCCGATCTGTGCGATCCACTTTCCGTTTTTTCTGTTCTGATATACTCCCGTGCATCCGCTGGTATTATACGGAGACATGTGCGTCTTATAGTATTCCAGAATATCCACGGAAGTACCGTCAATGATACCCGGATTACTGAGATACGCCTCGGACTGCATACATCCGCAGCTTTTGGTTTTTCCCGATTGAAGAAGCGTCTGACCTACAACGGTTTCGTTTCCGCAGTCGCACTTGCATTTCCAGCGGTGCATACCTCCGCGTTTTCCGGCATACTCCGTAACAGTGAGCCTGCCGAATCTCTTTCCTATAAAATCTTTTATCTGCGGATGGCTCAGACATCCGCAGCTTTTCACATAACCGGACTGAAGCTGATGCAAAGCCACCCGGCATATGCTTCCGCAGTCGCACTTACATTTCCATATAACACTGTTCCCGTATCCGCGCTCCTCGGTCTGTTCCACAGCTATCAGCTTTCCGTATCTTTTGCCGGTGATATCTCTTGTTCCGGGTTTGACATTTTTCACACATCCGCAGTCGGTAACGGTTCCTCGCTGCAGGCATCGGGTATCCAGTTCGATATATCCGCCGCAATCGCACCGGCAGAGCCATACCATATATCCGTTTTTTCTCTTTTCCGTACCTTCGATTACTGTCAGCATACCTGTGCGATAGCCGATATGGATTTTGGGCAGTTGTTCCTTCAACATTTTTATCCTCTTCAAACGTATCCCTGTTGGTCTGCGGCTATTACCTGCAAACAACAGTACGCCGAACCTGTGTCAGAGCCCGGCGTACCGTTTTATACAAAATGAGCTATTTCCTTTCAGATGTAGTTACTGCTCAACACGGATAAGCGTGCCATCACCGTCAAAGACAGCGGTATTCCCATCAACCAACGGAATTTCTATCATTTTGTCCGGAAATCGATAGCTTTCTATTACTACCTCACCTGAGATGTGTATTGTTCCGCCGCCGTTTTTTTCCATATCCGCTATGAAGCTCGGATCAATATAATCCTGTATATCATTAATGTCAGGGACTATTCTATCTGACCTTGGCATTCCATTACCTCCTGTTAGTTCAGACTATCCACCAAATAAACGAGATTTCTTGTTTTTCCGTATACTCTGCTGCCATCTGCAGTTATATAATACGGTACAGCCGATATCCTTGTACCGGACGTCAGCTTATCGAGCTTTATCTCCTGATAAATCAGACGCGAGTATTTATCAATGCTGTCACCGTACATCTTTACAGGACTGTAACCGTTGACTGACGCATAGTCCTTTTTTAACGTATAAACGATTTTTTCGCCACCGACAGTGATCTCAAATCCTACCTCACGATAATAATCACGGTCATCCACGACGGTAACGATACGGGTCTTGGTGATCTTTTTCTTCGATGTGGTATTGATCAGCTGAACCGTAAAATATGCGTCATTGATATAACGCGCATATACATCCGCATCCTCCTGAACATCGGAGAAATCAGCCGATACCTTGAAACCTGCATCTGCATACCAGCCCGCAAAACGAAGTCCGTTATATTCCGGAGCTTTCATCAGCTCTGAAAAATCACCGGGTTCAGCGGAAACAGCTTTGGTTTCGCCGTTTGCGTGAATCGTAACAGTTACTTCTTTTGTTTCGGGAACTGGCGCGGGAGCGGCGTCAGGGTTTGCCGCGAAGCTGAACGCTACCATCATCGGTCCCATACTGAGACTATTATGATAGCAATAGGTCATAGATCCGCTCTCAAGTTCCTCATCATATTTTGTGACGCCGGTTGTTGTTGCTTCCTGACTGATATCCGCATAACGCTCGATTATACCGGACACATATACACCGTCAGATGTCACATAGTAAGGCGTGTAGTGGAAGTTATATGTAAAATCCTGTCCCTGTGCCGTTACCGTTCCGGCGCATCCGTTATCTGCATCTTCCACAAATTCTTTGTCATACGGCATACAACCGAAATAGTCGTCATCGGTGATGTGACTGAATCCCGCACTCTTACTGTATACTGTTGTCTGCTCGTAACTTGTCTGCAGATCACCGTTTTTGTATACGTCAATATACTCATACAGAATGCATCGCATGTCTTCGTACTCTTCGGTATCTTCGTCAACCGATTCATCATAGATTTCTTCAGTATCATCTGTGTAAACACTGCCGGACTGCATATAGTCGTAAAATTCATCCTCGCCGCAGGTCGGATAGTAGTTAAAACCGTATTCGGTGTAGAAACCTTTATCCGCGCCGTCTTCGTCGATGGCAGTCAGCAGGTAGCGTTCCACATGCTTATCGGCGTTGTATCTGCGGACAGAGATGATTCTCGGCTGCAGGAATTCTTCACTGACTTCCCGGAGGTAGTAGTAATTCCATGATTCGGGCTCCAGTTCTTTGCCGCACCAGCCGTTTTCGTCCGGCGTATTGTAATCATTTTCCGGAACGGTGGTATCGTTCGGGTCTTGAGCCTCATTTTCCCGGACGCCTTCGTACATACCGCCGTAGATGTAACCCTCGCGGATGCCTCCGTAGTATCCCTCTAGCGGCCGCGTGATGTCAAACATGCCGTCGGTTTCATCCAATGCATACATCGGAATGATATCTACGAAATCGTCGTAATAATCATCCAGTTTTTCCGCATCGTTTACATGGACCGCGTGGTGGACGACGTAGAATACGGGGACTTCATTGATAATATCGCCGTTGTCCCAGTCGGAACCGGTCTTGGTGGTAACGCCATAGGCTATGGTTGCACCGCAATGAATGGCAGGCAGCGTGTCAAGATACAGGTTATTCGTTTCGGTCAGCGTAAACGTATGACCGGACGGAACATGGGTAAATACGACATGACCGTTTTCGTCAGACGTTGCGGTTACGCTCCAGACGTGGTTGTCCGTGCCGACGCCGTTGTAATCCGAGTCGTAAACGCAGCAGTCTTCGTCCATGGCGAGCGTAAATTCCACGCCTTCGAGTGCATTTCCGAACTGGTCGAGCTTATCGAATTCCAGCGTACCTTCATAGGTGTCGACCTCAGGAATTTCCGCGTCCTGATACTTTCGGGAAGAAACACCATTGACAACAAGTGTATATTCCGCTCTTGTGGTATCGTTGGTGGGAATATTCTGAGTTTCATCTGATGTGGTGAAGTTTTCGTTCTGTACACGAATGCGGTAATACAGTTTA
>JAZQNC010000016.1:0-3678 GCA_045627165.1 Eubacteriales bacterium | reverse complement strand
CGACATGGCTACGATCCGACTTCGGTCTGCTCCAGTTTCCGTCAAACCAGAGACCTCCTATCTTTCCGTAATTCGAGCAGAGTATTTCAACCGAATCACGCAGATATTGCAGATATGCCTTGAAATCGTTTCTGAAGCTCTCCTGATGCCAGTCAAGTGTGGTATGATAGAAGAACGGCACGATACCTTCGGCGTTGCAGCCTTCCACAAAATCAGCCACAAGGTCGCGTCCGCAGGGCGCGTGCATAGCGTCATAGTCGCAGAGTCCCTTTGTGTCATAGAGCGAAAATCCTTCATGATGACGTGTTGTCAGGGTTATGTACTTCATTCCCGCGTTTTTGGCAATTTTCGCTATTTTGCGTCCGTCAAACTTTGAAGCCGTAAAGGTATTTATCAGCTTCACATATTCGTCATTAGGTATGGGACGCTGATTCTGAACCCATTCACCGCAGCCGAGCTGTGAATAAAGTCCCCAGTGAATAAACATTCCGAAGCCGAAATTTTCAAAATCGGCTATTCTTTTTTCGGGTACAGGTATTGCCATGATTTTTTCCTCTTTCGTTTATTTGTATTACAATAATAAATATCTTACAGAGAATTATCCGTGCTCGGCATAATTATAACAAAAAAGCGGCGGAATTGTTTAACAAATCGTTAATATTATACACATACAATCATATTCCGTGGGAAATGCCTGTATTAACAAAATATTCAAGCAAAATAATTTGACATATCAACACTTTGGGTATATAATATTACCATGTATAGTTATATACTCGGCTCAGTGTCGCCGCAATATTATAGAATTTTCATTATTTATCCAGAGGAGATATTATGCCTCGTTATACAGAGAAGTTAGAGAGATTAAAATTAGATTGTATACCGATTCGCGGTCTTGTCGCCTTCCCCGGAATGCCGCTCAGCTTTGAGATTTCCGGCGGTACCCTTTCAAAGATATGTGAAAACGCCAATAAGGAAGGCCGACAGGTATTTTTCGTCACGCAGTGTACTCCCGAAGCCAAGCCCCACAGTATCGAAGACATATACAAAGTCGGAATTACCGCAAAAATCAAACAGATTATAAAGCTGCCCGAAGGCAATGTCAGACTGATAATAGACGGTCTGTCACGCGCCTCTATTGTTGAGGCTGAATTCAACGGAGAGCGCATAACGGTTGATGTTCTCTGCAAAACCGTCATGGTTGACGATAACGGCGGCGTTAAAGGAGAGGCTCTGATTCAGGAGGTTCATGATATTCTTGATGATTTCGTGGGTCTTCTGCCGAAGTTCTCACCGGAATTTCTCGTCACGGCCAAGGCTCTGCGCGACCCGGCTCTTGTTGCAGATTTTATTGCCTGCAATATTCTCATACGTTATGAAGACAAGCAGCAGGTTCTGGAAGAATACGATCCGCTTCGCCGTCTCGAGCTGCTTGCCGTACTGATGTCGCAGGAAGCCGAAATAGTCCGTGCCGAAAGCGAGATAAACCGCAAGGTACATGAACAGCTTGACCGCAATCAGCGGGATTATTTTCTGCGTGAACAGCTCAAAGTCATACAGAACGAGCTCAACGACACGGGAAGCTCAAATTTAGGCGATTTCGGAGATGAAGAGCTTGACGAATACTTCGACAGGATCGTCGGTTCTGATTTCCCGGAGGATATCAAGGACAGGCTTATCAAGGAAGTTCACAAGCTGTCCAAGACTCCGTATGCCTCCGCAGAGAGCAGCGTGATAAGGAGCTATCTCGACACCTGCCTCGAAATCCCGTGGACCAAGCTTTCCAAGACACGCACCGACGTTGCCACCGCGCGCAAGGTGCTTGACCGCGATCACGACGGGCTCGAAAAAGTGAAGGAGAGAATTCTTGAATTCATAGCCGTCCGTCAGCTTACGCCCGAAATAAAAAGTCAGATCATCTGTCTTGTCGGCCCTCCCGGCACGGGTAAAACATCGGTCGCCAGATCCATAGCCGCGGCGATGCACCGCAAGTATGTGCGCGTCTCGCTCGGCGGTATCCGCGATGAAGCTGATATCAGAGGACACAGAAAGACCTACATAGGCTCTATGCCCGGCAGAATCATTACGGCGCTTACTCAGGCGGGTGTGCGCAACCCTGTGATCCTGCTTGATGAAGTAGACAAGATGACCTCAGACGCTCACGGCGATCCTTCCTCCGCTCTGCTTGAAGTACTCGACAGCGAACAGAACAAGGCTTTCCGCGACCATTTTGTGGAGCTTCCGATAGACCTGAGCGAATGTGTGTTTATCGCCACTGCAAATACTCTCGAAACGGTATCGCGTCCGCTTATCGACCGTATGGAAGTCATAGAGCTTTCATCATATTCAAGAAACGAGAAGCTTTCCATTGCGCAGAACCATCTTATCCCAAAACAGCTCAAGCTTCACGGTCTGAACAAGAGGCTTCTGAAAATCACAGACGACGCGATCCTCGATATCTGCGATTTCTATACTGCCGAGGCGGGAGTCCGCAACCTTGAACGCGAGATAGGTTCACTTTGCAGAAAAGCCGCAAAAGAGCTTATCGAAAACCCAGATACGAAAAAAATCCAGATAGATAAAACCCTGCTCGAAAAATATCTCGGTCCCCACAAGGTCATACCTACAGTCATCTCTGAGGAAAACGAGATAGGAGTTGTAAACGGTCTCGCGTATACCGAGGTCGGCGGAGACCTTCTGAAGGTTGAATGTGCCGTAATGCCGGGTAACGGCAAGATCGAGCTTACCGGCTCTCTCGGGGATGTAATGAAGGAATCGGCTCACGCCGCGATTACCTATATTCGTTCCCACAGCGCCGAGCTCAATATTGACCCCGACTTCTACAAAACCAAGGATATTCATATTCACGTACCGGAGGGCGCCGTACCTAAGGACGGTCCTTCCGCGGGCGTTACGATAACCACCGCTC
Source organism: Eubacteriales bacterium (assembly GCA_045627165.1). Taxonomy (GTDB): domain Bacteria; phylum Bacillota; class Clostridia; order Oscillospirales; family CAG-272; genus JAZQNC01. The sequence goes on along the minus strand of JAZQNC010000016.1, from coordinate 749 downwards.
TTGTCAGCGAGCTTTCCTCCACTCCGGTCCGCCGCGACGTGGCTATGACCGGCGAGATAACGCTGCGCGGTCGCGTGCTTGCTATAGGCGGTCTGAAGGAAAAGACAATGGCGGCATACAAAGCCGGCGTGACGACGGTTCTCATTCCCCACGAGAACACACGCGACCTGGCTGAAATAGATAAAACCGTCCGTGAAAACGTGACCTTTATCCCCTGCAAAACCGTTGCGGATGTCCTCTGCGCCGCGCTGATCGGCAGAACCGAGCTTCCGGTGTCCTGCGCGGATCAATACTGCAAGTCCTCTTCGGAATCCGAAGACAATCTGAACTGCATTATTCCCGAATCACCGAAAACCGAAAACGCTCCCGTCTCGACCGGACATTAAGGTGTGATCCGCCATGAAATTCAATCCGCAAAACACAAAGCTGCTGTACTGCTGCGGTCTGCCCGAACAGTTTCCGAAATCCCCTCTCCCGCAGATCGCTTTCTCCGGCCGTTCAAACGTCGGAAAAAGTTCACTGATAAACACTGTTCTCTGTCGTAAATCACTCGCCAGAGTCAGCTCTGAACCCGGCAAGACGATCACAGTCAATTTCTATGATGTTGACAGCTCGTTTCTGCTGGTCGATCTTCCCGGATACGGATATGCGAAGCGTTCTCCGGATGAAAAGAAACGCCTTTTGCTCCTCGGAGACGGATATTTTCAGAAGTTCAAGCCCAGGTTGGTCGTTCAGCTCATCGACATGAA
>JAZQNC010000015.1:0-4418 GCA_045627165.1 Eubacteriales bacterium | reverse complement strand
AATTACCGTCCCCATGCCCACCGTCGTGCAGGTATAGGGCTCGTATCTTTCAAAGCAGGAGCAGAGCGAAAGCGCAGATAAAAGGCATAAAATCAGCGGAAAAAGCCGGACGCGATGCTTTCTGTTATATAAACACATATTATGTTAATTATTACACTATTTTGCAAACCACAAGCATGAATACTTTTATATTATACCATTAAAAACCGCCCCCGTCAACCACTTTATGTCAAATCCGACATTTTATGCGGCATTATACGGCATAAAATGTAATTGATAATTGCATTTTTCCTTTTTGTATGGTATAATGAACCGTCGGTGTGCGTATACAGACACATCTATCAGCAAATAACATGAAAAGGAAGGAAACATGATATGGAATTCAGAAGAATGGCAAAGAGCGACCGTCAGGGCGTGCAGGACTTCTTCAATTCTCTCGAAGGAGACAGCGCCACCTTTTTCAACCGCAGTCACGGCAACGAAAACCGCACGATGGCATGGTTTGACGACAGGATGCCCGACCACGAATTTTTCGTAATGGAAGAGGAAGGCGTGATAATCGGCGTTTCCTTTATATGGAACGTGGAATCCAGGATCCCATGGTTCGGCATAGGCGTGCGCAACGCATGGCAGGGCAAGCACGTCGGCACGAAGATGCTGACCTCGATACTCGATATGCTGCGCGAAAGAGGCTGCGGAGGACTGCTCCTCACCACGGCGCAGACCAACTTCAAGGGCCAGGGACTTTACGAAAAGTGCGGCTTTGAGCGTCTCGGAGTATACCCCGACGGCGAATTCCTCTACCTGCACAGATTCAGCCGCTGAAAGCCCCGGTTTGCGGGAGAAGAAATATCATGAGTAAATTCGGTGATTTTCTGAAAAGAAAAGACATAGAAATATCGGCTAAGCGGTACGGGATAGACGCTCTCGGCGCGATGGCACAGGGACTGTTCTGCTCGCTGCTGATAGGCACGATAATCAAAACGCTCGGCACACAGCTCGGCGTGGGCTTCCTTACCGATATAGGCGCATACGCGATGTCGGTATCAGGTCCGGCAATGGCAGTGGCGATAGGCTACGCGCTCAAAGCTCCTCCGCTCGTGCTGTTCTCGCTGGCGGCGGTAGGCTGGGCGGCGAATGCCGAGGGCGGCGCGGGAGGTCCTCTCGCGGTACTGATAATCGCCATAATCGCCGCCGAAGCGGGCAAGGCGATAAGCCGTGAAACGAAGGTAGACCTTATCGTCACACCCGCGGTAACGATAACCGTCGGAGTCGCGCTGGCGAAGCTGATAGCTCCGCCCATAGGAACGGCGGCTTCGGCCTTCGGTATCGTCATCGACAACGCGACAAAGCTTCAGCCCTTCCTGATGGGCATTGTGGTTTCGGTGCTCGTGGGAATAGCATTAACGCTGCCCATATCCTCCGCGGCGATCTGCTCTGTCCTGCAGATCACCGGACTGGCGGGAGGCGCGGCTGTGGCGGGCTGCTGCGCTCAGATGGTGGGCTTCGCCGTAATGAGCTTCCGCGAAAACCGCTGGGGCGGTCTGGTGTCCCAGGGCATAGGCACCTCGATGCTCCAGATGCCCAATATAGTCAAAAATCCCCGAATCTGGATCGCGCCGATACTGACCTCGGCGATAACCGGCCCCATGGCGACCTGTCTGTTCAGACTTGAAATGAACGGCGCTCCGATAAATTCGGGCATGGGTACCTGCGGCTTCTGCGGTCAGATCGGAGTATGGACAGGCTGGCTCAATCCGAGCGAGGAGGCCATAGCCAAGGGAGCCGCCGCGATATCTCCCGGCGCTTTCCAATGGATCGGACTTATCCTGATTTCGATAGTGCTTCCCGCGGTCATCTGTCCGCTGATAAATCTCCTCTGCCGCCGCCTCGGCTGGGTAAAGGACGGAGACCTCAGACTCTGAAAGCTCAGAAAGCTTCGTATTGCCGCTTCTGCCGTAAGATATACCGCAGCAAATAATCAAGCCTTCCCGGAAAACGGGAAGGCCGTTTTTAATATTTGCTTTGCGGACAAATAGTTTTCGCCGGCATTTCCTAAAAGGCCGATTGACTTCTTTTTAAGTATCTCCGGAGTGAAAACCCGGTCGGACTTATTTGATGAGTTCAGACCTGATATAGCCGTCGATGAGGTCGGCGCACTTTACCGCGTCCTCTTCCTTCCAGCCCTTTGTGGTCATCGCGGCGCAGCCGATACGGACTCCGCTGGTGAGCTTCGGAGAACGGGTCTCGTTGGGTACGCAGTTTTTGTTGAGGGTGATGTTGTGGCGGTCAAGGCAGTCCTGAACGTCTCTGCCGTTAAGCGTGGGATGAGACCTTGTGAAATCAAGCAGGAACAGGTGATTATCGGTGCCTCCCGTCACAGCCTCGTAGCCAAGCTCCATAAAGCGCGCGCACATTGCGGAGGTGTTGCGGACGACCTGATGGATATATTCGGTGTATTCGGGCGTGCAGGCTTCCTCGGCTCCGACAGCCTTAGAAGCGATAGCTCCGCAGATAGGGCCGCCCTGTGTGCGGGGGAATACCGCGCTGTCTATCTTCTTTGCCAGGTCGGGCTTGCAGAAGATCGCGCCGCCGCGGCAGGCACGGAAGGTCTTGTGAGTCGTCGTGGTTATGATATCGGCAAGTCCAAAGGGAGTGGGATGGTCGCCCGAGATAACAAGTCCCGCTATATGGGCGATATCACAGATCATATACGCGCCAACCTTGTCGGCAATGGCGCGGAAACGTGAGAAATCAATTATTCTCGGATACGCGGACGCGCCAACGACTATTGCGTGGGGCTTGAATTCCAAAGCCTTCTTTTCCACCTCGTCGTAGTCGATAAGTCCCCGCCCGTCAGTTCCGTATGTCTCGACCTGATAGTTGCGGGTAACGAAGCTCGCGGGGGAGGAATGTGTGAGGTGAGCGCCCGCGTCAAGGCTCATGGCAAGGATCCTGCTTCCGTTTTCGAGTACGGCGGTGTAAGCCTCCATGTTCGCCTGAGAACCGGAGTGAGGCTGAACGTTTACGTGATAATCGGTATGAAAAGCCTTCTGAAACATATATCTGCAGTAAAGTTCTATCTCATCGACAGCGTCGCATCCGCCATAGTAACGTCCGACATTTCCGGTATGAACGTAATCGGGGTGCTTCTCGATAAATTTCTTTACGCTTCTCTGTTCCGGATAACCCTCGGCGTATTTGGCGTTAAGGGAAGAGCTGAGGGGCGCAAGTACGTTTGCCGACGCGAAATTCTCCGAGGCGATAAGCTCGATATTCGCGTTCTGACGCCTGTCCTCGTTTGCAATGAGCTGCAGTACATCACTTTCCATGGCGGTATATCTCCTTTTTGTGTATCAGGTAAAACATGCTTCCGATTATAATATAACACAAGGAAGCCGCAAAATCAAGCCCTTTGATATAAATGATTTATTACGAAAATATCTCATCAAAGGCAAGACGCGCCGATTCATGATCCATGCGGCATTTAAGGCGGTAAAAGGGAATGTGTTCGGCAATAAAGAGAACAGTGTCGGGGTCGGTATATTCACCCGGTATTCCTCCGCACAGCGCCGCGACTGCCTCTGCCGCTCCGCATCTTCTTATCGAAATAACGTCATTATCTTTCGCTTTTTCGACAATCACGACCGCTTTCAGCGGGAAGACGGCGTTTCTGCATATTTCCGACATACCGCAATAGGGATTTCCGAAGGCAAGGACTTTTCCGCCCTCAAAATTGAGCATCTCAGCTTTGAGCGTCTCAACTTTGAGCATCGCCCTGTCACCGTTAATTATCTCGGCTCCGAGATATTTCTCCCAGAGCATTGCCTGCGTGGTCTTCCCGCCCTCAGGCGGAGCAGTAAAGAGGATCGCGCTCTGATTGCATACGATATACGCGCTGTGAAATATGACAGCGCCGCGAAGCATGAATTCCATAGGCAGTTCAAGCGCTTCCATAAGCAGCCCATAGCCGAAAGCATTGATATAATCGTTTTCCACGGTAATAACAACGGCGTCGTCAATTTTTGCGCGCAGCACCGCGGGCTTTCCGTTCCTTTCGTCACGGATGATCTTCCCCGACGTCTTCCCCTCGCATATTTCACCGACGGCGATAACAAAGCGAAGGCCATTTTTCCCGGTGCTTTCGGGCGTTTCATCACAGAATATTTCGAGCCTTCCGGTTTTAAGCGGAAAATCCGAGCTTATCTCTATTCCGCAATCGGCTATGCGGTAATTGTAATTGTACATGATACACTCCGTCGGGCATGAAAAAAGACCCACCGCTAAGTGAGTCTTTGTTGTGTCAGCGATAACCTATCTTCCCGGACCGTCTCCAGTCAAGTATTGTCGGCGCCGGGCAGCTTAACTTCCGTGTTCGGAATGGGAACGGGTGTACCCTGCCTGCTAAGATCACTGAC
>JAZQNC010000014.1:0-3928 GCA_045627165.1 Eubacteriales bacterium | reverse complement strand
GACCCGATCTGCGAGAGCTTTTACCGCGAATCGCGCTCGACGGATATAGCCCACGACTTTTCCTCCTGGACTCCCGACGTGGTGGTGACAGAGCTCGGCGGCAACGATCAGTCGTCGCTGAAGCCAGACGTATATCTTCCCGAATTCGAAAAATTCATCCGCGAGGTAAGGACGGTTTATCCGAAGGCTCCCATCGTCTGGCTCTACCCCATGATGTACAACGATTACTACGCCGACGAGCTGGAAGCGATGCTCACGAAGCTTGACGGAGAGCTGGGCGATATACATTATATAAGGACCACCCCGGCATACGAAGAAGAATTCGCCTGCGGCGAACATCCGAATGCTGCTGCCCACAGACGCTTCGCGGCGCAGCTTCTCGACAAGCTCAACGAAATTCTGAACACCGAAAAATGACAAACGAAACGAAAAAGCTGCCGGAGCTGCTTTCTCCGGCAGGCAATTTTGAAAAGCTGAGAGCCGCGGTGCTTTACGGAGCAGACGCGGTGTATTTTGCCGGACAGGAATTCGGTATGCGCTCCGCAGCCGACAATTTCTCGCTCGGCGAGCTTGAAAGCGCGATAGCTTTCTGCCACGAAAGAGGCAGAAAGGCGTATATCACCGTAAATACCATGCCTCACTGGGACGAGATAGAGCCGCTGGAACGGTATCTTCGGGATATTTCCTCCTTCGGCGAGCTTCCCGACGGCATGATAGTCGCCGATATGGGAGTGGCGTCCCTGAAAAACGAGATACTTCCCTCCGTTGCCCTTCACGTATCCACCCAGGCGGGGATCGTAAGCCACACCGACGCGCTGGCATGGTACCGTCTCGGAGCGAAGAGAGCCGTGCTTGCCCGCGAGCTTTCGCTTGAGGATATAAAACAGATAAAGGCCCGTATTCCGCAGGATATGGAGCTTGAGGTGTTCATTCACGGCTCCATGTGCGTGTCGTTTTCGGGTCGCTGTCTGCTTTCCAACCATTTCACCGGCAGAGACGCGAACCGCGGTATGTGTACCCAGCCCTGCCGCTGGAATTATCACATCTACGAGCTTGAGGAGGAAAAACGTCCCGGCGACCGTCTTCCCATCGCCGAGACCGACAGAGGCACCTTTATCATGTCCTCAAAGGATATGTGCATGATAGAGCATATTCCCGAACTTGCCGAAGCGGGAGTTTCCTCGCTGAAAATCGAGGGGCGCATGAAGAGCGTGTACTACGCCGCCGTCACCGCAAATTCCTACCGCATGGCTCTCGACGCTTATTCGGCGGGAAAGCCTTACGACCCGATGTGGCGGCGCGAGCTTGACTCAGTAAGCCACCGTCCCTACTGCACCGGATATTTCTTCGACGATCCCATGTCCGACGCGCAGATTTGCGACGAGGAGGGAATCAGAACCGGATATATCCGTGAGAAATCCTATATCGCCACCGTGCGGAGCTATGACCCGTCCACCGGACTGGCGTACTGCGTTCAGCGCAACAAGCTGGTGCGTTCGAGCCGCGCGGAGCTTATCACGCCCGGACATGGAGGAATTGCCTTCACCGCCGACGAGATGTTCGACGCCGAGGGAAATCCCATAGAAAGCGCGCCTCATCCCTCAATGGAATTTTCGGTAAGGCTTCCCTTCGCGGCAAAGCCCGGCGATATAATACGTCAGTAAATAATTTACTTGACAAATCCCGCCCGTTATGGTATAATATCACCCGTGAATATTTCCGGGTGTAACTCAGTTGGTAGAGTGCTTGGTTTGGGACCAAGATGCCGCACGTTCAAGTCGTGTCACTCGGACCACATGACAATAATCCGAACATTCTCTTACTTGGAGAAGCGTTCGGATTGTTTGTTTTATTTGAGTATCCCAACTTTAATAGCAAGAAATGAAAATAGCCTCCGAAGGATTTTCCCTATCGGAGGCTTGTATTACCTTGCCCACTTATTGAGCATTTCAAGGTATTTCTTATTTTCTCTAAGCCTTGCAAACTGAGAATGAGGCGAGTTTAAAAGGCGATTTAGTTCCCAAGCAACCATATCGTCAGATTAAACTGGTGTCCATTGGATCACATCCTTTCGTTGAGTTTATGTAGGTTGATTTATTCAAAGTTTTGTGATAAACTATTACTGCAAAAATTAAAGTATGAGTTGAATTATATTCGCAAAATACTTGGTGTGAAATTTCCAAAAAGATATGTATAATTAAGGTACAAAAGCGCTTTTGAATTATCAAAAAGGAGAAAAATCATGTCTATTGGAACTACAATCAAAAAACTGCGTCGTGACAAAAACATTACGCAGGAGCAGCTTGCTGAACTGCTCGGTGTATCTACCAACGCTGTTTCCCAATGGGAGTGCGATAAGACCGCACCCGACATTTCGCATCTTCCTGTATTGGCAAATATTTTTGAAGTCAGCGCAGACGTCTTACTTGAAATCGATATTGCCAAAAGCAAAAAACAAACTGAAATCAAGGAATTTACAGCCAAGTGCGCTGAGCTTCACAGCCAAGGAAAAACCGAGGAAAGATTAAAGCTGTGCCGCGAAATGCAAAAGAAATATCCGAATGATGAAACAGTACGATATAATTTGATGAAAGTATTGAAAACGGGATACGTTGACGAAAGCTTTGACGAGATCGTAATGCTCGGCGAACAGCTCTTGCAATCCACAAATATGGAATACCGAACCGGGGCTATTCGTGGTTTATGTTTAACTTATTTGGATAAAGGAAACCGAGAGAAGGCTTTACAGTATGCGGATATGATACCGCCCGCCGAGGATCTCCATGTTCATGTGCTTGAAGGAAATGAGCTTGTAGAACATTGCCAAAATTATTTTTGGAAGGTTTGCGATCGTATGTATCTCTATATGAAATATCTGATCGATTGCAAGGATGCCGGTTACACTCACGCAGAAAAGCATACTATGTTGAAATCTCTTTACGATATGTTCCATATAATCTTTTCGAATGAGGATTTTGGATTTTACAATGATCGTCTAACAAGGATAAGCTTTTTTATGGCACTTGAAAGCGGCAAGGCGGGAGAATTTGATAGAGCAATAGGCGAACTTGAAAAAATGGTACTGTACTGCGAAAAATTCAAGAACTTCACAGAAATTGACCATTCATCTTTGTTTGTTAATAAGATCAAATTCAGCCGAAAAGACATTTCAAAGCACAGCGAGGAAACGCTCGGTCATGCTTACTTGAGATATCTCAACAACAACGATAACGTATTTGTCTCGATAAAGAACGACCCTCGTTATACAAACATCAAAGAACGTCTTGCGGCACTGTAAGCAGAATCACATTCTTAGCGGTTTTATGCTCAATTATCCAAGCGTGAATTGGAGGACAAGATATTGATCGAAAACATGAAGCGACCTCTGCGCACCGAGAAGGAGCTTTGGGATTGGTTCCGCTATATGCGAAACTTTGACCTTACTCGTCTTGAAGAGCGCAGACAGCTTATCGATGTTTTCGTAAACACAGTATTCCTATACAATGACCGATTCTTACTTACACTAAACTTCGGCTATGGCTCAAAAACCGTGCTCTTTACGGACATTCCGTGTTCGGATAAAGTTGCATGTGGGCGACCACAAAAACGGATGGGAGAGACTCGAACAGGCCGGTCCGCGGAGCGGAGCCGAACAGCCCGGTGGGCTGTTCGACAGGCCGCGTGCGTGCCGACGGCATTGCCGCCGGGCGAGTCTCCGCACTTCAAACGAAGTGAGAAACATCATTTGATCCTCCCCTACGATGGGTTATAAAATCTTTTTGCATTTTTACAGCAAAATCATCAGTGCGAGATGTTGCCATATCCGGGTTTATCATGCGGAAAAACGTGAAATATCCCGTGATATCTCCGTAGGGGCGAACTGCGTTCGCCCGAAAACGAATCTTTCCGAAAACGAAAAGCTTGCTGG
>JAZQNC010000013.1:0-2415 GCA_045627165.1 Eubacteriales bacterium | reverse complement strand
GGAGGAATTTCGAATACTACTGTTTATAATGATTATTACAACAATAAGAGCAGCTCTGTATATGCTCTGACAAAGTATGAGCAGGACAAAGTATATTATCAGCAGATGACCTATGGCGACAACACCGGAAAGATCACTCATAAGGATATTCCCGGAAGTACATTCGTCGGCTGGTATTCGGACGAAAACTTTGAAAATGAGGCTGATTTCACCGAGATAAGCTCGAGTATGGAAGTCTATGCCCGCTACATCAGAGATGAAGACCTGCAGTATTCGCTCACCGAAAAGGCAGACGGAACATACATGGTTTCGGTAGTACTGCCCGATGATATCGACAGTCTCGGAGACGTTTCAATCGTCATGACTACCGAACAGGGAGAGACGGTGCTTCCCGCCGACAGTCTTACACAGCTGCAGTCAATAATAAACGCACTCTTTACCGCTCAGAACGGCAAGTCCTATAGACTCAGCGCATATACCGCTGAGGTCGATACTTACGGTATCACCGGAGGAAGTGCTGTAAGTATCAATGTACGCTGGGATGCAGGAAACGGAAATGTTATCAACAGCAACGCTGTAAATTACAGGTATCTCTTCAAAAAACTCTGGAGGATATAAATAATGGCGAAAAGATACGTCGATCCCGAGGTAAACGGCATAATCCTTGACCGCGGTATGAACGATCTCATTTTGAATGACCTTGATCCAGGTGTCGAAAATTCTATTACCGATGAAGGGGGCGAGGGTGAATGGCATCTCAAAAATATCCGCGTTCCTCTCCCCGACGGTTCCTCAATAGTCGCCGACCCCAGCGGTGAGATACTCTACGAGGACAGATGACGCCCGGTTTCGGAAAAGAATCATAATACTAAAATACCTATGCAGACCCGTAAACAGCGGGTCTGTATTTTTGTTCGCGGGCAGATACATAATCGCGCAAAAAAGGCCATGCACCCGATAAGGATGTATGACCTCTATGCAGTTAAACGGAATTTATGCGTTTTTGAGAGCCTTTACCGCTTCGGCGGGATCGGTTGCGCGGAAGACCGCGCTTCCCGCGACCACAACGTCAACGCCTGCTGCTTTGACCTCGGCGATGTTCTTCATATTCACGCCGCCGTCGATTTCTATTTCAAAGTTCAGTCCCTTTTCGGTGCGGAGCTTTACCAGCTCTCTGACCTTTTCGAGCTGATCGGACATGAAGGACTGACCTCCGAAGCCGGGCTCTACCGACATTACAAGCACCATATCAAGCCTGTCGAGCAGACCTTCGAGAACCGATATCGGAGTGGCGGGCTTGAGAGAGATCGAGGCTTTGAGACCGAGGCTGTGTATTTTGTCGATGACCGCGAGCCTGTCCTCGCAGGCTTCGTAGTGGAAGGTGATTATATCCGAGCCGCACTTTGCGAAAGCGTCGATATAGCGGATGGGATCGTTTATCATGAGATGAGTATCGAATACCATCTTTGACAGGGGACGGAGCGATTCGATAACGCATGAGCCGAAAGAGATATTCGGCACGAATGCGCCGTCCATTACGTCGAGGTGGATGTATTCGCATCCTGCCGCCTCGACCTTTGCAACGTCTGCTCCCGCGTTGGCGAAATCACAGGCGAGCAGTGAGGGTGAAAGCTTTATCATGATTATGTTATTTCCTTTTTAATTATTGTCCTGCTTATTGTCCTGCTTCATGAGCAGTACGACCGCATGGGCGGCGATACCCTCGCCGCTTCCGGTGAAGCCGAGGTTTTCCTCGGTGGTTGCCTTTACCGAAACCTGGATTATGTCGATGCCGTAGGCGGCGGCGATATTGCACCGCATCTGCTGTACATAGGGGGAGAGACGGGGTTTCTGCGCGATTATCGTCGCGTCTATGTTTCCGACGATATAACCGCAGCCGGAGATTATTTCAGCCGTTTTGCGGGCCAGCATCAGGCTGTCTGCGCCGAGATATCTGCGGTCGGTATCCGGAAAATAATGGCCTATATCGCCGAGAGCGAGAGCTCCGAGAACCGCGTCCATTACGGCGTGGGTCACAACGTCTGCGTCGGAATGACCGTCGAGACCTCTGCCGTAGGGAATATCCACGCCGCCAAGTATCAGCTTTCTGCCTTCAACGAGCCTGTGAACATCGTAGCCGTGTCCTGTTCTGAACGGGAGTATGTTATTCATTCGGTTTGTCCTCCGAAAAAGCCGTGCCGTTCTTTCTGTCCTCGCGCAGACGGAGAATAGCTGAGGCCGTATAGAAATCGTCGGGAGTGGTGAGCTTGATATTCTCGTGTCCGCAGTCAACAAGCTTTATCTTGAATCCTATGTTTTCCGCGAGCATACAGTCGTCGGTGACGGTATATCCGTTCTTCTGCGCGATATACGCGGATGCGCGGTAAACGTCGGTGCGGAATATCTGCGGGGTCT
>JAZQNC010000012.1:0-6892 GCA_045627165.1 Eubacteriales bacterium | reverse complement strand
TTTCCCTTCGTAACGGCTGCTGCGATGGTATCTGCGCTTCCGAGGGAAGGAATACCTACGGTATAGCCGGGATTCTCAATAGCGAATGCAATAACTTCGGTGTTATCGTTTGCCCATGCAACGCCGTTGCCGTTCTCTATGGCGTTCTTTGCGTTAGCGTATGTGTCATACTTCTGGAGAGGAATGTCGGGATAGTTCTTTGTGAGGTAGATCTCAGCGGTAGTACCCGAAATGACGATCATGTTCTCGTTTGCGTCCCAGTTGTCGAGAGAGGTGATGACCTTATCGTTCTTGGAAACAACGCCGAGAGCAACATTCATGTAGGGAAGACAGAAATCGACCTCTTCCTTTCTCTCATCGGTAACGGTGAAGTTGGCGAGAATGATGTCAACCTTGCCGGTCTGGAGGTACTCGATACGGTTTGCAGCCTCGGTGGAAACGAAGTTTACTTCAACTCCCATATCCTCGGCGAGCTTTCTTGCGAGGTAAATGTCATAGCCCTGGTATTCGCCGTTTTCATCAACATATCCGAAGGGGTTCTTATCGGAAAATACGCCGATATTGACCTTGCCGGAAGCCTTGATCTCCTCAAGAGTGCGGTAAACGGGTCCCTTGCTGCTGGAGCAGCCTGCGAACGCGGAAACAGCGATAAGTACCGTCATGAGAAGTGCGATGAGTCTCAATGTTCTTTTCATTTTGATTCTCCGTTTGTTTAATTTATTTTTTTTGATATTCAAACGCGCTTAAAAATGCTTTCGCCCTTTCGGTCGAAGGACAGTCAAAGAATTTATCCGGAGGCGCTTCTTCGGCGATAACGCCGCCGTCCATAAAGAGTATCCTGTCGGCAATCACCCGGGCGAACTGCATCTCGTGAGTCACGATAAGCATCGTCTTTCCGTCAGCCGAGAGATCAAGCACTACCTGCAGCACCTCATGTACCATTTCAGGATCAAGCGCGGCGGTGATCTCGTCAAGAAGCATGATATCCGGATGCATACACAGCGTTCTGACTATCGCAACGCGCTGCTTCTGTCCTCCCGAAAGACTGCGCGGGAACGCGTCCGTCTTATCGCCCAGCCCGACGCGGTTCAGAAGCTCTACCGCCTCTTCCCTTACCTCTTCCTTTTTTCTCTTCTGCACCTTGCAGGGAGCAAGCATGACGTTTTCGATGACCGAAAGATGAGGGAAAAGCTCGTAGCTCTGGAACACCATGCCTATCTTCTGCCTCAGCAGAGGAAGATCGGCGCCCTTCGCGGTAATTTCTTTGTCTTCGATGTATATGTGACCGCCCTGAATCGGTTCAAGAGCGTTGATGCAGCGCAGGAGCGTGCTCTTTCCGCAGCCGCTGGAACCGATAACCACGACCACCTCGCCTTTTTTCACGGTAAGGTCGATACCGTTTATCAGAGTCTTATCGCCGAATTTTTTCACAAGGCCGTCTATGGTCAGGATATTTCCCGGTTCGATCATATAAACAGCCTCCTTTACTTTTTCTCAAGATATCTTGCCAGCATACTTATCGGCCAGCAGGCAAGGAAATACATCACGAATACCGTCAGATAGAGACCGAAAGCGGCATTCGGACTTGTCATACGGTTTGCCTCGATTATCTGCTGGGCAACCTTGATCACTTCCACAACGCCTATCATAAGCACAAGGCTGGTGGTCTTTATCATTCTCGTGATAAGGTTTATCGAAAGCGGAATCAGACGGCGAACGGTCTGAGGTATGATGACATAGGCAAACACCTGACCGTTTTTCAGTCCGAGCGCCTGCGCGGATTCGTACTGATGCTTCGGTATGGATATTATCGCTCCGCGTACAAGGTCTGCCATCTCGGCGGCTCCCCAGAGCACGAACACGATTATCGCCGAAAGCTCACCCGATATATCAAGCCCGAAGGCTCTCGTCGATCCGAAATATACTATAAACAGCAGCACCATCTGGGGCATTATGCGTATGAATTCCACATAGAGCTTGAGTATCCAGTTCAGCAGTCTGCTCTTCACGGTCATAAGCACGCCGAGAACAACGCCTATCGGTATGCATATCGCCACAGATATAAGGCTTATGCGGAGAGCTATCCACAGTCCGCCGAGAAGCCTCAGAAAATTTGTGCCCTTGAACAATACATCAATTCCCAATGCTGACACGGTGCAGTCTCCTTTCGACATAATGTCCCAGGAGAGACACGGGAATGAGTATTATCGAATAGAACACGACCAAAAGGAACAGACATTCAACGGTCTTGTGGTACAGACCTATAAGGTCCTTTGCCGTGAACATAAGGTCCATCAGACTTACCGCGCTGAATACGCTGGTCTCCTTGAGCAGAAAAATCACGTTTGCCATAAACGAAGGGAAAAATATCGCGGCCGCCTGCGGAAGTATGATATATCTTATCACCTGATATGTATTCAGACCGAGGCTGTACGCGCTTTCCGACTGTATCTTCTCCACAGCTTCCAGTCCGCTTCGGAATGACTCGCACATATAGCTTCCGCCAAGGAAGGTCAGACCGACAACGCCGCATACCGCCGGATCGGTGGCTATTCCGATTTTCGGCAGACCGTAATAGATAAAAAATAGCTGGACCAGTAATGGCGTATTGCGGCTGACTTCAACATAACAGGTAATTATGTTTTTCAGCACCGGGACCCTGAGATAAAGCATCACGGCGCAGAAAAAACCGACAACCGCCGATAATATTATACCGAGAATGCCAAGCTTCAGCGTAAGCAGCGCCGCGTCTTTGTAAAGCGGAAGATAGCTTAACAGAACATCCGATTCCACCCGCATTCTCCTTTCTCAATCATAAATCTCTCTTGTAAACGCTCTCTCATTGTATACTATAATGGTGTATTATAGCATATTATTTCCGTGATGTCAATCCCAAACAGAAAATATCGCAAATGCCGCGCGTCACGCCGCGCATATGCGCATCTGCTCAAACGACAGATATAACCTTAATACAGATTTACCGTAACCACCTCAACAGGATTGAAAAGACGCGGCACAAAACCGCCCGTATTGCTCAGTCCGCGGCTCACCACAAGCCGTTTTTCGTATACTCCGGAGGTGTAGCGCGGAAAAAATCCCTGACCGGGCGCGTACAGTCCGCGTCCGAATATCCTTATCTGCCCGCCGTGGGCGTGTCCCGACAGTATAAGATCAATGTCAAGATGCTTTAACATATCCGGATAATATTCGGGGTGATGGCAAAGCAGTATTTTATACCCGTCCTCGGCCGCATATCCGTCAAGCCACGAGATTTCCGGCCGGTCGATATGCTCTTCTCCGCCGTTTCTGTGATACGCGGTATAGCCGGAGGTCAGCCCGCCTATCACGAGCTCTCCTCTTCTGACATAACAATTGTCGAGCAATACCGCGCCTGTCCCGGCTATTTCCGCATCATCGTCAGCGTTATACGCGCTTTCGTGGTTGCCGTAGCTGTAATAGGTGGGAGCGATTTCCGCGCACAGGGACGCAGCCTGACGAAGCACGGAATATCCGCTGTCGATGCGGTTATTGGTTATGTCTCCGGCAAGAGCGATCATATCCGGAGCCTCATTTCTCACCGTTTCGATAACGTCCTCGAACGGTCTGTCATGAAGGTCGGATATGAGCGCGATTTTCAGCTTTACCCTGCCGTTTGTATTAAGGCTGTATTTTGTCAGCCTCGGAATCATCTATCTGTTTCAGTCCTCTGTCTTCGTGACCGCGATGCTCAGCTCGCCGAGAGCCTTGTTATCCGCGGGTGCGGGACAGTTGGTCATAAGCTCGGAAGCGTTCTGCACCTTCGGGAATGCGATGACCTCACGGATATCCTCAAGACCGAGCATGAGAGTCACGAGGCGGTCAAGACCGAAGGCAAGACCTGCGTGCGGGGGCGCTCCGTACCTGTACGCTTCAAGCAGGAAACCGAACTTGTTCTGGGCCTCTTCGTCAGAAAGTCCGAGAACCTTGAACATTCTCGCCTGAAGGTCGGGCTGATGAATACGCACCGAACCTCCGCCAGCCTCGGTACCGTTGATAACGATATCGTAAGCCACGGAACGGACTCTTCCGGGGTCTGTGTCGATATAATCGAGGTCCTCAACAAAGGGCATCGTGAAGGGATGATGCTTGGAAACAAAGCGGTCCTCTTCCTCGCTGTATTCGAGAAGCGGGAACTCGGTGACCCACAGGAGCTTGTAATCGCCCTTCTTTATAAGACCGAGCCTTCTTGCCAGCTCGCAGCGGAGCGCGCCGAGAGAGTCGTATACGACCTGATTCTTATCGGCAACGATAAAGAGCACGTCGCCTTCGCCGAAGCCGGTCTTTTCAAAGATCGCGGCATTCTCTGCGTCGGTGAGCTTCTTCATGTAAGATGAGGAAACGGTGCCGCCGGCATTCTTTGCCCATGCCATTCCCTTTGCCTTATAGGTCTTTATCCACTCGCCGAGAGCGTCGATATCCTTGCGGCTGAACCTGTCCGCAGCTCCCTTTGCGCATACAGCGCGTACCGAGCCGCCGTTGGCGACAACTCCGGAGAATACGGTGAATTCGCTGTCCTTAACGATATCCGAAATGTCGCAGAGCTCCATCTCAAATCTCATATCGGGCTTATCGGAGCCGAAACGGTCCATAGCCTCGCAGTAAGGCATACGGAGCAGAGGAGTTTCAAGATCCATTCCCTTGAATTCCTTGAAGAGTCTCTTGAGGAAGCCTTCAACGATTGTCATAACGTCTTCCTGTGTTACAAAGGACATTTCAAGGTCTATCTGTGTGAATTCGGGCTGACGGTCGGCGCGGAGGTCCTCATCACGGAAGCAGCGCGCGATCTGGAAATAGCGGTCAAAGCCCGAAAGCATGAGGAGCTGCTTATAGAGCTGAGGAGACTGTGGAAGCGCATAGAACTTTCCGGCATGAACACGGCTGGGAACGAGATAGTCGCGCGCGCCTTCGGGAGTAGGCTTGATAAGGTCGGGAGTCTCAATGTCGATGAAGCCCTGATCGGCGAAGTAATTGCGGGCAATATTCGAGATCTGAGCGCGCGCCATGATGTTGCGCTGGAGGTCGGGACGGCGAAGGTCGAGATAACGGTATTTCAGGCGCACCTCGGGACGGACGTCGCTGTTTTCAACGATCTCAAAGGGAGGAGTCTCTGCGCCCGAAAGGACCTTGAGGCTGTCAACCGCGATCTCGATCTCACCCGTCGGGATATTGGGGTTTATCGAGGAACGTGCGCGGACGATTCCCTGTGCCGCGAGAACATACTCAGAACGGCACTTGAAAGCAAGCTCGTGAACGGCAGGATCGGTCTGATCGTCAAAGGCAAGCTGAATGATACCGCTGCGGTCGCGGAGATCTATGAATATAAGACTGCCCAGGTCACGCTGTCTCTGTACCCATCCGACGACGTTCACTCTCTTTCCGATATCTTCTTTCGTGAACATACCGCAGTAGGCGGTACGGGTATCTTCTATGGTATACTTTTCTGCCATGATAATATATCCTTCTTTTCTGTTATTTATCTCAGTAAATCGTATCGCGTGGTCAGCTCAGAATGCCGGCAAGCGCGCCGAGGTCATTGATATCGACCTGCGTCTGAGTACTGTCCGTCATGTGTTTGAGCTGCGCGTTTCCGCTTTCGATCTCGCCGTCGCCGATGATAAGCGTATATTCGGCATGTTTCTTGTCGGCGTATTTCATCTGTGCCTTGAGAGAACGTCCCACAACGTCGCATTCAGCGCATATTCCTTCAGCGCGGAGCTTTTCGCAGATTGCCAGAGCCTTTACCGCAGCGGCGCTGCCGAGAGACGCGATATACAGCTTCGGGACAGCAGGTGCGCATAACTCGTCCTTTTTGCTTTCGAGAGCAAGCAGAATTCTGGTAATGCCTATCGCAAATCCGATACCCGGAGTTGCGGGTCCTCCAACTTCCTCGATAAGACCGTCGTAGCGTCCGCCGCCGCAGACGGTGCTCTGCGCTCCGATATCATCGGAAATAAACTCAAACACTGTCTTCGTGTAATAGTCAAGGCCGCGGACAATGCGCGTGTCTATCGAATATTCCTCTCCGAGAGAATCGAGAGCCGATTCAAGTGTGTGCAGATGCTCCGCACATTCGTCGCAGAGATAATCGATCGTTTTCGGAGCGCCCTCGGCGAGCTTTGAGCAGATGGGGCTCTTGCAGTCAAGGATACGAAGGGGATTTGCTTCAAGACGGCCGCGGCAGGTCTCGCAGAGCTCATCGCTGTGAGATGCAAAATACTCCTTAAGTGCGGCATGGTACTTCGGGCGGCACTTGGGACAGCCTATGGAATTGATGTGAAGCTTTATGTTATTCAGTCCCACCTCGCGCAGTATCGCTGCGCCGAGAGCTATTACCTCCGCGTCGGCTATGGCAGAAGCCGCGCCGAACATCTCAACTCCGAACTGATAGAATTCACGGCTGCGTCCCGCCTGAGGCTTTTCGTAACGGAAACAGCTTGTGAGATAGTAGAGCTTGAGGGGCATTGCCTCGGCATAGAGATTATTTTCTATTACGGAACGAGCCACGCAGGCAGTACCCTCCGGACGGAGAGTGTAGGAACGTCCTTCACGGTCGGTGAAAGAATACATTTCCTTCTGCACCACGTCTGTGGTGTCTCCGACGCCGCGGTTGAAAAGCTCGGTAGCCTCGAAGGTCGGGAAACGTATCTCACCGAAGCCTCTCTGCTCGGCTACCCGTCTTGCGGTGCTCTCGACATATCTCCACAGCGGAGTATCCGAGGGCAGTATATCAATTGTTCCTCTCGGTTTCTGAATCATGATATTTCTCTTTCTTCTTATGTTTTTTTCTTCTGTTTTTTATTGTTTTTATCTGAACGAAACTGCCGCGTTGTGCAAAGTCGGAGGCCAAGCGGTC
>JAZQNC010000011.1:0-2014 GCA_045627165.1 Eubacteriales bacterium | reverse complement strand
AAGAGATAACCACTGCCTGGATATCGGACGCGAGAAGCTCCTCAACCGTGTCGTAAAGCTTCATGGAAGGGAAATTACCCGCATTTGCCTTTGCGCGGTCGGCATTGTGATCCCAGCCGGCGGTCACGGTAACACCGAGTTCGGGATGCGCCGCCCACTGCGGGCCGTATCCGCCTACATGACCGTGAGCAAATCCGAGAATACCTACATTAACAGACATTTTTTCAGTCCTCCGTTTTCGTTATTGTATAAATTACCGTCCGAAATCAACGGAACGGATAGATTTCATAATTCTGACCATACTCATAATACGGTGTATATGATAACACAAACCAGAAGTAATTTCAATAGATAAATATGAATTTATCCGCCGTTTTGTTCAGCTTCTCCGTTTTTGTTCCAAACAAGATTTGTCACAAATTGTTAGCACAATACGCTTGAAAAAAAGAACGTAATCCCGCATAATATCGTCAGCGTCAGAAACGCGGAAACATATAACCGGAGAAATACACATGAAAACGAAAAAGAAAATGAACACTGCTGTAAAGGCGATTCTGATAATTCTCGGCGTTGCCGCAGTAATCGTGGCCGCCGGAGCAATAGGAAGCCTTTCTGTGGCCAATAAATATCTTGACAAAATCGAAAAGGTAACGCCCGAAGAGATAGAAACGATACCCCCGGAAGAGGAGGATTTCGAGACAGACTACTTCTGTGAAGAGATCACAGACCCCGATCCGGTCACTACGGAAATCAGCGACCTTGTCTCCGATCCCTCCGCCGCGGACGAAACCGATGACGGCTCGGTGATATACACCTATCCCGCCGAGACCATGCGGCCTGAGGACGTAAAGTGGCAGAACGTCAAGGACCTCGCAAACGACAGCAATATCGTCAATATCATCCTCGTCGGTCAGGACCGCCGTCCGGGTGAAAAGCGCGCCCGCTCGGATTCCATGATTCTGTGCAGCATAAACACCAAAACCGGAAAAGTCTCGCTCATTTCCTTCCTGCGCGATCTGTATGTTCAGATTCCCGGATATTCGGACAACCGTCTCAACGTCGCCTTTGCCTTCGGCGGATTCCCGCTTATGTACGAGGCCTTCTACAAGAATTTCGGTATCAAGATCTCCGGCGGATTCTGGGTCGATTTCGACGCCTTCAAGGAGATAATAGATATTCTCGGCGGAGTCGATATCACTCTTACGGCAGCCGAGGCGAACTGGATAGCCCCCGACAAGCTCAAGGAGGGAGTCAATCATCTCGACGGAAAATATGCCCTCGCCTACTCGCGGATAAGAAAGCTCGACAGCGACTTCGGACGCACAAGCAGACAGCGCACCGTTCTCACCGCAATATACAGCAAATTCAGAAATTCCGACCTCAATACTCTCATGGAGCTGCTGGACAAGGTGCTGCCGTATATGGCTACCGATATGTCTAATACCGACATTCTTTCCCTTGCCGCAAAGGTTCTGCCGAAGCTGACTTCAATAGAGCTTTCGACCCACACAGTCCCCGCAAACGACGCCTACAAGAGCGCGATAATACGAGGAATGATGGTGCTTGTTCCCGACCTAAACAAAATCAACAACGACCTTATGACCGAATATCTGCCTCTTAGCTGAGCGGCAGCATAAAAACGAATACGTAAATGCCGATGACCTCACATCGGCATTTTCTGTTGAAACACGACATTCCGTATTAATTATTTTATAACAATTTGCTTGACAACTCTATATGTGTATGATATAATTATGACAATGAACAGAGCATGATAGAGGCGCGGCTGACATTAGGTCTGCAATTCCGAAGGGTACGCGGACTGAGGGGATGCCGCCGAAGGGTTGACTGCGGATATTCCGCGTCAATACCTGGGATACGGGAGAATATCCCGTATACTGTCGCAATTACTGCGGAGAGCTGTCGGTGACTTATATATACGGTTTTGAGTTTAGTCATACAACAGTGTCCTGCTGTTGTTCATGACTTTATTTTTATTTACGGAGGTACATTT
>JAZQNC010000010.1:0-4844 GCA_045627165.1 Eubacteriales bacterium | reverse complement strand
CAGGCGGTATTTCTTCTGTTCTCAATAATGTTCGCCGGAATCGCCGACAAGGGAAAGCATACACGCCAGCGCGAGGGAATGCTTTTCGCCGCGACCGGCGTTTCCATGATGCTTCAGATGATCCTCTGTCTTCTGGAAAATTCATCGGTCATTTTCTGCATAGCGGCGTTTGTATTCGGAGCGCTCGTTCAGATATGCATCACAGTCAGAACGGTATTCGATTACAAGCTTCTGTGCGAGGTCATACCGCTTGAGAATTATTCGGATTATTCGTCGGTAAGCGGTATAATCATCGGTATTTTCGGTATCGTTCCGGGATTCATACTTCCGTTTTTCTATCTCAGTTACGATTACAACAGTGTCACGCTTGTGGTTTTCGCAATAGCCGGTCTGTTTGCCGTACTGGCGGGAATACTCAATTTCAGTCTCAGACCGATAGAGGGCATTGCTTCGGCTGTGGAATCTAAAGAAGCCGTTTCGGTACGGGACATAATCACACGCCGCGATTTCAGAATACTTGCCCTGCCGAATTTCATCAGAGGCTTCGGCGCGGGTACCGCTGCCATAATCCCTCTGCTTGCCATAAAGTACGGAGGTATCGCCGAGGAAAGCTCCGCTGTCGTATCCGGCGTTATAAATGCCGCCACCTTTTTCAGCTGCGCGGTCTACGGAGCGGCGAGAAAAAAGAAGGTTGGTTCGGCGCTGCTCAGCCTTATCGGAGCATGTCTGTTCCTCCTTCTCTGCGTTTCGTTTTTATTCGGGAAGGTCTTTTTCCTTGCCATGCTTTTCATTGCCTACTGCGGGTACAATCTTACCTGCTACGGTATCCCGGATACCGTATACCGCAATGTGGATAAAAGGGTGATGAGCTCCTTCCACACATGGCGAATGGCTCTGACCACTCTCGGTACGGTCCTCTCAACCGCGGTTTACGGCGTCGTTATTGACGTTACCGGAGGATTCATCCTCTGTATAGCCGGCGGCGCGGCGTTCCTTTACTGCGCGGTCTCCTATTATATCGTATACCGCGACAAATAAAAAACTCCGCAGAACAAACTGCGGAGCGGTGGAGCTGGTGATGCGACTCGAACGCACGACCTGCTGATTACGAATCAGCTGCACTACCGGCTGTGCTACACCAGCGAACAACGGAGATAAAACTTAACAAAATATGTCTTTCATTCCGTGCTGGAATATTATATCATATATTATCGGATTTGTCAAGTGTTAATATACAGGATTTACGCGCATATGTCAGAGATAAATGAGATAAATGAGATAACGGAAAATAACAGCAATACCGAAAACACGGTACACAACAGGCTTACCGACATCGGCTATGTAAAGAGCGTGATGGAGGCTCACGGTATCACCTTCCGCAAGGAATTCGGACAGAATTTTCTGATCCAGGAAGCCATACCTCGCCGCATTGCCTCTTATGTATCGGGAAACGTCATAGAAATAGGTCCCGGCGCGGGCTGTCTGACCTGGGAGCTTTCGAGAAGATGCGATAAGGTGGTCGCCGTCGAGATAGACAGCGGACTCATCCCGGTGCTTGCCGATACGCTTGCCGGCTGTCCCAACGTGGAGGTCATCAATTCGGACATAATGAAGGTCGGGCTCTCTGACCTCATCGCAGACCGCTTCGGCGGCGGAGACGTGTCGGTTTGCGCCAACCTCCCCTATAATATAACCACTCCCGTGGTCATGAAGCTGCTCGAACACGGCAATGACGCTTCTCCTCTTGAATCCATAGTGGTTATGGTGCAGAAAGAGGTCGCCGAGCGTTTCGCGTCGAAGCCGGGAGACGACAGCTACGGCGCGGTCACTGCGGCAGTAAACTATTACGCCCGGGTGGAACGGCTTTTCAACGTTTCGGCGGGAAATTTCATGCCGCGTCCCAAGGTGGATTCATCGGTGATACGGTTCACTCCCTATAAGACTCCTCCTGTGCAGGTCAAATCACGCGGGATCTTCTTCCGTGTGATAAAAGGCGCGTTCGCTCAGAGGCGAAAGACCTTGTACAATTCCCTTTCGGGCGAGTTTTCGGAGCTTCCTAAGGAGGTCGTCGGCAGGTGCATAGAGAGCGCGGGGCTTGACGCATCTGTCAGAGGCGAGCGTCTCGGCATAGAAGTCTTCGCGATCCTGTCCGATATTCTGTATGATTATATTTCACATTAACATATTCTAATAAAAATATATTTTGAGGAGCGTATGATATGGCAGAGTATAACGTATTCGTTGTTGAAGGTCAAAAGGCTGACGTAAGCAGACTTGTCGAAGCCATGGGTGAGGACCTTGAGGATGAGGTCAGGGATATGGCAGAGGAGGCCGCCGAGATCGCCCGTCCCTGTTCGATTTTCGGAGCGTATCCCGTCAGCATTGACGGCGATTTCTGCACAGTCGGAGACGTGAGGATTCACTCCAAGCTTATGGTGGAAAATTTCACCGGACACAGCAGAGTGTTCCCCTATATCATGACCTGCGGACGCGAGCTTGAAAAGTGGTCGGAGCAGTACGCGGACGATCCCCTGTCCGAATATGTTGCCGATGAGCTGAAAAAGCTCTATCTCGGCATTATCGCGCGCGCCAACCGCAATGAGATGAAACGCCGCTACGGTATCGCCGAAAACGCGAAAATGCCGTCAATGAATCCCGGTTCTCTCGGCGCGTGGCCGCTGAGCGGACAGGTGGAGCTTTTCGGTATATTCGGAGGCCGCGAGGTCGTCGAAAGAGAGATCGGGGTAAAGCTCACGGAATCCATGCTCATGCTTCCGTCGAAATCCGGAAGCGGCATTGCTTTCGAGAATGAAACAGGTTACGAAAACTGCATCATGTGTCCCATTCTCGACTGTCCCAACAGACGCGCTCCCTATGACCCGAACATAATCATGCCTGTCTGATATATCAAAAACACAAACGCGGATATGAAGTTCATCGCTCCATATCCGCCTGTTTTTATTACAGAATCTGTTCCATTACCGTTTTCAGCGGCTTCATTCCCATCTTATCGTAAAAGGCTCTCGCTCCGGTATTGAAATCCCACACGTTCAGGGTAACGCTGTCGCATCCGGCTTTTTTCGCCGTTTCAACCGCAAAATCATACAGAGCTTTTCCGACTCCTCTGCCTCTCGCTTCCGAATCAACGCAGAGATCGTCGATATAGAGAGTCTTTCTCCTGCAAAGGGACGTTCCTTCATCGGTCAGCTGATAGATACAGAAAACATAGCCCAGCACCCTGCCTCCGAGGTCGTAAACATAAACCGGCGTACTGTCGTCGGAAAACAGCTTTATCAGCTCAGCGTCGGTGTATTTTTTGTGTCCCGCTCTGAATATGTCGGGACGGCCGTCGCTGTGTACCTTATGGACCTGATACAGCAGATCGTTCACCGCGCCGATATCGCCGTCCGCGGCGCGTCTGATCATATAATCTTCCATATTTTGCAGATCACCGGAATTATATTGAGGTTATCGCCCATCCCGGAATGTCGATGCCGCTGTAATCGGCTGAGCTAAGCGCGAGCTTCGCGTCCTTAACGAACCTTGAAGCGAGACAGCACAGCGCCGCGCTTTTTCCGTCAGCCTTGAACAGGGCGTTCGGATAGACGTTCATAATGTCAACTATGGAAGATACGCGCATCGCGTCCTCGGAGCTGTTATAGCAATGAACGAATTCAACGCCCATTGTATCGCTCTTTTCGGGACATCTGCCGAATACTACCGTCTCGCTTCCCATATCGCCGTTTACCATATAGGGAATATCGCAGTCATATCCGCCGCCGATGAGGAATACGCGGCGGTCGATCTCATCACGCTGTTCATCGGTGAGAGAAGCGATATTCTTTATCATGATCTTCTTTACGAGAGCAAAGAGCTGTTCATTGGTTTCGATAAAGCCCTCGGCGGGAACGTAGGGACGGATATCTCCGATAGTAAGCTTATCTATATCGGGTTCAAAGGGTATTTCCTCTTTGCAGGGATTTTCAATGCCGAAATTGCGGCAGAGGAAATCATATACCCTTTCACGGGTGGGTTTATTGTAGCAGTGAGGCGCGTGCTGGTAGAAATGCTCGTATTTATCCGACGCTCCGTAGAGAGAATAAACATGCTCTACCGCAGGGAACTCAACCATTTCCGAGGTAACTGTCCAGTCTCCATCGCTTCCCGACATAAAGAGCGGACGCGGCGCTATGGTCATGGTATAATCCACGTTGTTATAATCTGTACGGAGATAAGCTGAGTTTTCGCAGACACATCCGCCCTGCATACGTGTCGAAGCCATGTTTATCGGCGCGGCGCATTTGATACGGCTGTCGAGAGCGGTAAGGAAATAGGTCTGCGTTCCTCCGCCGGAGCAGCCTGTGCAGCCGATCCTTTCCGCGTCAACGTATGGAAGCGACTCAACGAAATCAACGGCCTTTATACTGTTGTTTACCTGAAGCACAAAGCGTCCGTAATTCCATCTCTCCTCCTCTGCGCTGTAATGGCGGTGATCCACCTGCATGGTGTCCACATAGCCTATCATATCGTATATGAAGGCAACCATTCCGCGCATAGCCTGGTTTGCGCATCTTACCGGAAGCATACCAAGCTCATCCATGTCTATTCTGCCTTTCGCCCAGTGACCGTGTGGATTCACAACCGCGGGATACTTCTTTGTGATATCCTTGGGGCGGTACAGATTTCCCGTGAGATAAAAACCGGGAAGAGTCTGGATTATTACCTTTTCGACCACGAAGCTGTCATATTCGACCGCGCCGAATATCACGGGATTCAGCGGACAATCGCATTTGAGCAGGTCAACCGAGGAGGCAAAGCGGAGATTGTCCAGTATCTTTTTCTTT
>JAZQNC010000009.1:0-6908 GCA_045627165.1 Eubacteriales bacterium | reverse complement strand
GATTTCCCGCTTGCCGGCGCGGAAGATGAGGCTTTTGAAAAATTCCCCATTCCCGATCCCGACAATTTCGATTACGAAAGCGCGGCGGAATACGCAAGGTCCCGCACCGACGCCGCCTGCTATGTGGGCAACCCCGGAGTTCCCGATATCATAAATTCCAACGGACGCATAATGGGAATGGAGGATGTGCTCTGCCACCTGATAACCGGATATGAGCCGGCAATGGATTTTATCAGAAGGCGCGCCGATTTTCAGCTTAAAGTAATGGAACGTACCCTTGAAGCGGCGAAGGGATATATTGATTTCGTGTGGCTGGGAGAGGATCTTGGAACTCAGCATACCCCGCTTATAAATCCGGACCTTTACCGTTCCACGCTGAAACCCATACACAAAACCTTTGCCGACCTTGCACAGTCCTACGGACTTCCCGTAATGATCCATACCTGCGGAAGCTCAAGCTGGGCGTATGAGGATTTCATCGAAATCGGCATTGACGGCGTGGACACCCTGCAGCCGGAGGCCGCGAATATGAGTCCTCAGTATCTGAAAGATACCTTCGGAAACCGTCTGTGCTACCGGGGATGTATATCCACGGCGGGTCCCCTCGCCTACGGTACCGCCGATGAGGTCAGGGAAAACGTGCGTTCGACTCTCGAAATCATGATGCGTGGCGGCGGATATCATTTCGCGCCCACTCACGCGATACAGGACAACTCTCCGACGGAAAATGTCATAGCGATGTATCAGGCGGCGCATGATTTCGGAAGATATATCTGATTGCCGTCCGACACGAATTTTCATTACTGTGATTATTCAGCGAAGCGTCGATTCAATCACATATCGGCATAAAAAACGCATGAAAATGAATTTTTTGCGGTAAAGCTATTGCAAAATAATCAAAAATATAGTATAATAATCCAAACGTTCGGAGTGTGCGGTCTCTTATCGGGATGCCGCTCCCTGCAAAAATACTAAATCATTAAACAAAATCCGGAGGAAATCATGAAAAAGGTTCTCGCTCTTGTGTTGACAGCTGTTATGCTGCTGGGTCTTGTATCCTGCGGCGGTACTCAGATGACGATGGGTACAGGCGGCACGGCAGGCACATATTATGCTTACGGCAACGTTATCTCCACATTTATGACCGACGCTTCTGGCGTTAAGATCAATGTAGTTTCCACAGACGGTTCCGCTGCCGATATCTACGGTATCGACGACGGCATCTACCAGCTCGCTACCGTTCAGTCCGACGTTATGGCTTACGCTTATCAGGGAACAAAGACCTTCGCCGAATACGGCAAGATCGACTCCTTCCGCGTTATCGGCGGTCTCTATGAGGAAGCTGTACAGATCGTAACTCTCGATTCTTCCATCAAGACAGTTGCCGACCTCAAGGGTAAGGCAGTTTCCGTCGGCGCCGCAGGCCCCGGCACATACTTCAACGCAATGGAC
Source organism: Eubacteriales bacterium (assembly GCA_045627165.1). GTDB lineage: Bacteria > Bacillota > Clostridia > Oscillospirales > CAG-272 > JAZQNC01. The sequence goes on along the minus strand of JAZQNC010000009.1, from coordinate 5,456 downwards.
GTTCTCAACGCATACGGTCTCGCAGAGACTGATATTTCCGCTCAGTACCTCTCCTTCGCAGAGTCCACAGACGCTATGAAGGATGGCAAGATCGATGCTGCGTTCATCGTTGCCGGCGCTCCCACAACTGCTATCACCGAGCTTTCCACTTCCAGCCAGGTTTACCTTGTAAGCATCGAGGACAGCGTAGCCGACAAGCTTCTCGCCGACTGCCCTTACTACAACAAGTGCACGATCCCCGCTGACGCATACGGCACACCTGCCGACGCTTCCACAGTATCGGTTAAGGCTACCATGATCGTATCCGCAAGCGCATCCGAGGATGACGTATACAACCTCACAAAGGGTATCTTCGAGAATGCCGAGGCTATCACCGCTCAGCACGCCAAGGGCGCAGAGCTCAGCATCGAAAACGCCACAAGCGGTATGGCAGTTCCTTTCCACAAGGGCGCCGCTAAGTACTTCGCTGAAAAGGGCGTTACCGTAAACGCTGACTGAGACTGAGCATTTCATATAAACCGATAACCGATTGAGTTATACGGTCAGTCAAAACGAAACATAAGCCGGAACTACGGTGGATTACTGCCGTAGTTCCATTTTCGGTAATATACGACATAATCCGGCAGGTAAAAATGAGCGATAAAACGAAAACAGAAAAAATAACGGCAGAAGAAGCTGTTATAAAGGAAAACGAGAAAGATACCGCCGCGTCCGATGTTGACGCGGTGATGAAAAAGTATGACCGTGAATCCAACGTGCGCATATGGGAAGGCTGGCAGAAGACGGCGTTAAAGGTGGCACTGGCGTTATTTTCGGTCTACTGTATAATCGATACGCTTTTTGTTCTCGGACTGATACAGCAGGCGAGACTGGCTCTGTTTGTGGGAATGATAACCGTTCTCGGTTTCTTCGTGTTCCCGGCGAAGAAAGGCGTGCAGAAAGTAAATTATATTCCATGGTATGATATTATTCTTATTGTACTTACAGCGGCAGCGTGGCTGTATTTCGTGTTCAACGCATACGAATTTATCGAGCTGCGGGTAAGTAAATACGAATGGCATCATATCGTTGCGGCCATAATATGCGTGCTCTCTCTGGTGGAGCTCTGCCGCCGCTGTGTGGGTCTTCCCATAATCTGCGTGGCGGGAGCGTTTTCGATATATGCACTGCTTATTTATCAGGCGGGAGCGCTTCCCTTTAACCTCAGACTCAGCAATCTGCTGAAAACCTTTGTATACAGCACTGAGGGAATACTCTCAACACCGATAAATGTATGTGTAAAGTTCATTGCCGTCTTTATAATATTCGGTGCGTTCCTTGAAAGAACCGGTATTTCGGACTTCTTTATCGACATGGCAAACTGCGCCGTCGGTAAGTATTCCGGAGGTCCCGCCAAGGTTGCTGTCATATCCTCGGCTCTCTGCGGAATGGTTTCCGGTTCCTCAGTCGGAAATACGGTCACGACCGGCTCGGTCACTATCCCGATGATGAAAAAGACCGGTTACCGCGGCGAGTTTGCCGGCGCGGTCGAGGCTGCTGCATCAACAGGCGGACAGATCATGCCTCCTATCATGGGCGCCGCGGCATTCCTTATGTCCGAGTTTGTCGGAGTATCGTATTCAAGCATTATTGTAAAGGCGATACTGCCCGCAGTGCTTTACTTCACCGGTATTTTTATTTCGGTCCATCTTGAAGCGAAGAAACTGGGACTTAACGGTATTCCCAAGGAGCTGCTCCCCAAGTTCAGAAAGCTGATAAATAAGAGCTTCCTTCTTATCCCGCTTATCGTTCTTGTCGTTCTTATCACCATGAACCGGATGACTATCCAGAAGACGGCAATAATCGCTATCGGTCTGGCAATCATCGTTTCTCTTTTCAACCGCGATAACAGAATAAACTTCAAAAAGATATTCGAGGCGCTTTCCGCCGGCGGACAGAGCACGATTTCCGTTGCTGTTGCCTGCGGTATGGCGGGTCTTATCGCCGGATGCATCACGATGACAGGTCTTGCTTCGCTGCTGAAAAACGCGGTTGTTACCGCGGCAAACGGCCATGTCATCCTTGCCCTGTTCATGACGATGCTGTGCTGCATCGTTCTGGGCATGGGTGTTCCCACAACAGCGAATTACTGCATAATGGCTTCCACCTGTGCTCCTATCCTCGTTGATATGGGTGTGCCGATCCTTGCCGCTCACTTCTTCGTGTTCTATTTCGGTATCGTTGCGGACATCACTCCCCCTGTTGCTCTTGCGGCTTATGCCGGCTCCGCGATAGCCAAATCGAACCCAATGAAGACCGCGCTCCAGTCCTCAAAGCTGGCTGTCGGAGCGTTTATCGTACCTTATGTGTTCGCACTCAGCCCTGTAATGCTTTTCATCGACGTTGACAGCCCGATCCAGGTCATCCTCATAATCATATCCGCGCTTGTGGGTATTTTCGGAGTATCTGCGGGTCTTGAAGGATATGTGATGAGAAGAATGAGCATAATCGAGCGCATTATTTCAGCTGCGGGCGGACTTCTCCTTATCTATCCCGGAACGCTTACCGATATTGTCGGTGTGGTTCTGGTAGGCGGAATCATTCTGTTCCAGTATATTATGCTTAAAAGCGAAAAGAAGGCGTAAAATATAATGCTGACCAATCTGCATACCCATACTTTCAGATGTAATCACGCCGCCGACAAGGAAAGAGATTACATCGAGAGAGCAATTTCCTTCGGTATAAAAATTCTCGGTTTTTCAGATCATGCGCCCTATGTTTTCGAGAACGGCCACTATTCGAGCTTCCGTATGCGTCCGGAGCTGCAGGAGGATTATGTAAATACTCTTCTTGCTCTCCGCGAGGAATACAAAGGAGTGATAGATATAAAAATCGGATATGAGGCTGAATATTACCCGCGCTTTTTCGATAAGTTCATCGAGCTTATCAGACCGTATCCGATAGACTATCTTATCATGGGACAGCACTTCATTCGCAATGAAGTTGAGGGGGTGTATTCGGGAGCAGAGACCAAGGACGAAGGCCGTCTGTGCGAATATGTGGATCAGGTAATAGAAGGAATGCATACCGGAAGATATACCTATCTTGCCCATCCGGATCTGTGCAGATATACCGGAGACGAAAAAATATTCGAAAAACAGTATGCCCGTCTGATCGAAGCCGCGAAGTCTGTGGAAATTCCCCTTGAGATAAACCTTCTCGGAATACGCGACAGACGTCACTATCCGAGTGAAAGCTTTATGAGGCTTTGCGGAGAGATAGGAGCCGATGTGTGCATGGGTTCGGATGCTCATGACGCATACACGGTATTTGACGCTCCCTCAAGAGAGAAGGCCTTTGCGCTTATCGAAAAGTATAAGCTCAATTACATCGAACAGCCGAAGCTGGTAAAACCCTTCTGAAAGTAAAAAAACGACCGCACACCGAAAATGATGTGCGGCCGATTTGTTTAATGAATCTGTTTTCTGCTGTCCATATAGTCCTGAAGAATGATCTGTGCGGAAAGAGTGTCAACCACAGACTTGCGCTTTTTTCCTCGTGTGTCGGTTTCATTCATGAAGCGGGTGGCTTCCATTGTGGTGCATCGCTCGTCGAACATGACGACCTCGATTCCGAGCGATTCGGAAAGCTTCTGACCGAAAGCACAGGCCTTTTCGGAACGGGGGCCGTGAGACCCGTCCATATTTATGGGATTTCCTACCACGATAAGTCCGACGTCGTACTGTTCGGCGTAGGGCGCGATTTTCTCGATAAGAGTGCGGTCGCCGCCGGCCTTTACCGTACAGATTCCGGAAGCCAGCATACCGAGAGCGTCGCTGACCGCAAGTCCCGTGCGCACGTCGCCGTAGTCAACGCAGAGAATTCTTTTTTTCTTTTCCATATCTGCCTTTGTTCTGAAATGACTCAAGAAAATTATCTGTCGAGCATTCTGATAAGGTCGGGAAGCGCGGTTTCAAACTTGGCGCCGTACCAGTGAGACTCGTCGCCCTGAGTGTTTTCTATGCATTTTACGGTATAATCAGCCGCGATCTTTGCCGAGTCGAAAGCGGTATTGCCGTTCATCATCGCTCCGACAAAGGCGGACGCATAGATATCGCCGGTACCGTGACAGCCTTTTGGCATGAGAATATGCTCGTAATAGCTGCGTTTTTCGCCCTCGACTACCTCGATGCCGGTTGTGGCTTTACCGTAGGATACGCCTGTCAGAATGATATTCTTTGCTCCGGCAGCCTTCATCTTTGAAATAAGGGTATCTATATAGGCTCTGTCATATTCGGACCTGTATTCGGTATCGGTGAGGAAACATGCTTCGGTGATGTTGGGAAGCAGGAAATCTGCGGAGAACGCCAGCTTCTTCATCTCTTCCACAAAAGCGGAATCAAAGCCCGTATAGAGTCTGCCGCCGTCTGCCATGGCAGGATCGACAAAGCTTATGCAGTCATCGGCGCCCATGGTTCGGAGAATTTCGGAAACCATTTCTATCTGACGTGTGCTTCCGAGGTAACCCGTATATATAGCGTTGAAGCGGATGTTTTCATTCTTCCAGTGTTCTTCGATTTTCGGAATGTCATCGGTGAGATCTCGGAAGGTAAAGCCCCTGAACCCTCCCGTATGTGTGGAGAGAACTGCCGACGGAAGGATAACGGTCTCCATTCCGCAGGCGGAAAGGATAGGCAGAGCCACAGTGAGAGAACACTGTCCTACGCATGAAATATCCTGTATGGTGAGTACTTTCTTATAGTTCATACACATATAAACTAACCTCTGATATCATAATCTTTCAGAATAACATTATATAATACGCTGATTAAAATATCTGTACCATAATGTTACTTTTTTGATGATTTTTGATGTGCAGAAAACGTGCATCCGGATATTTTTTTATGTCTTATGTCAACAATTTTCCGTATACGGTACTTATTGGTTCAAAAGGCTTGACAAAGGGGTTTTATTATTGTATAATATAGAAAACAATGGGTCGTTATAATTTTACATATAGTGTATTCCCAAAAACCAAAAAGGAGAACATCAATGGACAAGCTTCTTGACGTACAGGGCAACATAGTGAGTTATGTTGATACCACCGGAAAAGAAATCGAAAAGCGCGCGATGTCCGCTTCCGATATTTCCGCTATCCACATCGACAACTGCACGGTAAAGAAATTCTTCAAAAAAATCGACACCAAGCGGATACGCATCACGGGTCAGATCGATAAACCTATCGAGGTTTATGCGAATAAGATCGGTGAAGAGGCGTTCAATGAGGTTTCCGCGCAGCTCGTTGAATTTGCGAAAAAGTATCATATAGCATACCGTACTCCCGAAGACGACGAATAATCCGACGAAGAAAAATGCCGCACCGAGCGGCATTTTTTGAGGAATGGATATTATACTGCATATAATGCATAATATGCAATATTTCACGATTGAAATGCCGCTGATAAGCGGGATTGCCG
>JAZQNC010000008.1:0-4391 GCA_045627165.1 Eubacteriales bacterium | reverse complement strand
AAGGTGCCGTCGCCGTGACCGCCGAAAAGTCTCGTATCGCCGAAATGCTCGCGCAGCCTCTTTCTAAAGGTCTTTGTGATCATGCTGTCGGTATTGCCCCAGTCGGGGGAATAGACGGGAATGATGCAGTAATCGAGACCGGGACGGCTGTCCTTTTCGTCGTCTCCCGAAACTGCCGCGCCGCCGATTTCGTACGCGGTCTTATCTCCGAATACGCGGGCGTATCTGTCGGCAAGGTCAATGGAGGCCTCTTCGATTTCCTTTGCGCTCAGAGTGGGAAACACGTCGCCGTTGAAGCGGTGATCCCATAGCTCATATCCGAAAAATTCCTGCGAGAGCTGAAATTCAAGCTCAAAGGTGGGAATTTCATCGGGAATTCCGAGAGAAAGGGCGGTGATCGCCCGCTGAGCGGGAGTCATAACTTTATTGCTCATACAAAATCCCCGTATTATCTGATTACTCTGTTTGCGCCGAGAATTTCGGGCTTGTTTTCCATCGAATCCTCAGCGGTGATCTCGCGGATAACGCGGCAGGGAACGCCCGCCGCAAATGAGTTGGACGGAATGTCCTTGGTGACTACGGCTCCCGCGCCGATAACGCAGTTGTCTCCGATGGTAACTCCGGAGCATACCGTAACGTTCGCGCCGAACCAGCAGCTGTTTCCGATCTTTACCGGCTTGGCGTAGCATAAACGCTTGCGCTCGCCCTTTTCGTTTATCATCATATTGCGCTCATCGGGCAGCATGGGATGAATGGGCGTTACTATCGTACAGTTGGGACCGAAGTTGCAGTCGTCTCCGATAGTCACCTCGGCGTCGTCCTGAACTGTGAAATTGTAGTTTGCAAAAAGACGGTTTCCTATATGTGTGTGTTTGCCGTAGTGAAAGAATATGGGACCCTGCATGAAGCAGTTTTCACCGATATCTCCCAGAATTTCATGAATTATGCGGTTTCTTTCCTCGGTCTCGTCCTCGTACAGACGGCTGAAATCGGCAGAAAGCTTGTGCGAGCGAAGCTTTATGGCTTTCAACGCGGGATCTCCGGGACAGAACAGCTCGCCGGCGAATATTTTCTCTTCCTCAGTCATGATATGTGCGATCCTCCGTATATGATTGGATTTATATGTTTTTGTACGAAATCTATATCGCCTACATTGTATCATAAAGCTCGGCGTTTTGCAATATATGTTAACAAAATATTATTGAAATGGGTTTAACCCGCGGATATAATTATAACAGTACCATAGAAAGAATCGAGGAGGATTTGTCATGCTTCCGGAAATGAAATACGTCGAAAATGAGCTTATCCCGATGCTCCGTGAAAGAAAGAGCATACAGGACAGAAAGGTGCAGTCACAGCTTGCGCAGTGGAGGGGCGAAAAGGGTAAATGCTCTCTCTATCTCAATGTGGGAAACCTTGACATGATGAAGTATCTTCCGGGTTATAATAATGAAGAGATTCATTACGACATAGAGAAGATGTTCATATCCCAGCTCAGAGCGTCTCTCGGCGCGGCAATGGCTGATTACGGTGAGTCAGTACCATCGGTCAGAGCAAATGTCGGATGCGGATGTATAAACACTCTTATCGGAGGCATTAAGCAGACCTTTTTCAGAGATAAGATGCCCTGGCTGCTTGAGCATATAAAGGGCGAAGCTCTCATGGAGTATACCGCCGCGGATATCACCGATTCCCCCGAATTTACCGCCGGACTGGAAGCCATGAGATTCATGAAAGCCGAGCTTGAGGGTACCGGAATAGAGGTGTATCCGATGGACATACAGGGGCCTGTGGACATGGCTCATCTCTGGCTTGGCGACGACTTCTTCTATGAGGTGTACGACAACGAGGAGCTTGTGCACCACGCTCTCAGCCTTGCGGTGGAGTGTATCGACTATGCCTTCCGCAAAAATCTCGAAATAATAGCTCCGACCGACCACCTCTGTCACTACAGCTGTATTGCCCTCCCAATAAGTGCGCCGCTTAAATTAAGCGAGGATACAAGCACTCTTATCTGTGAAGAACACCTGAAAAAATATATGGAACCCTATACCTCCGAGCTTTTCAGACGCTTCGGCGGCGGATATATCCACTACTGCGGCGACAACAGACATCTTCTCGAAATAACCGAGAAGATTCCCGGCTCAATGGGACTGAACTTCGGCAATCCCGAACGCCACGATTTCCCGTCGGTGCTTTCTGCTCTGGGGGATAACGGCAAGTTCTACATCTCTACCGGCGGCAATCCCGCACCCGGCGAGAACATTCTCAGAGCGGCTCACCGTCCCGACGGTACCTTTAATATAGTGCTTGCCTGCGGCTGCGCAAAGGCCGATGAAGAGAGAGTATACAATAATTTCCTCGAAAACCTCAGAACAGTATCGGAAGGCAGATGAAACATAATTTCAGCCGCGCGGCGCTTATCGAAGCATCGGCAGTAACGGTCTGCGCAGCGGTAAAGTTTTATTTCTTCTACTCGAAAATCGGAATGGACGGTCTCAGTCCGCTTTTCACTGCGGCAAGCGTGGTGCTGCTCTGCCTTGTATTCGGACTGTTTTCCCTGATACTGCGCCGTCCGGCAATCGGAGCGCAGAAGGGCGTATATATCGCGGCTTCGGTGCTGATGTTCACGGACAGAGTGTATTTCTCCTATGTGAACCGCCTTCCGCAGCTGTCCGCGCTGAAAAACGCGGGACAGCTCACCGACATTTCGGATATGATCCTTGCTCTCATCACCTTTGCCGACACGCTGTATCTGCTCGACATACCTCTCTGGATGTGCTGGTCAAACGGTATCAGAAGCAGACTGACTTCAAAATCAAAGCTCTGCGGAGCAAAGCCCTATCTTGCTCTGTTCGGCGCGGTGACAATACTGAGCGCAGCCGTGATCACCGTCGGAGCGGCGAAAAGCGATTTCAGCCCGAAGTACCTTGAAAACGAGATAATGTGTTATCACATAAAGGATTCAATGACGCTGATTTTCGGGGAGGATCGCGGCGAATGTGATGCGCGGGATTATATCCTGCCCATAACCGATCTTTCCGACGGAAATTACGGTATAGCTCAGGGGCGCAGCGTGATAATGATACAGGTGGAGGCACTTCAGTCCTTCGCTGTCGGAATGGAGTACAACGGTCAGTCCGTCACGCCGAATCTCGACGCGCTTATGTCGCAGGACTGCTTCAATTTCGCTAACCACTACTATCAGGTCGGAGGGGGAAATACCTGCGACGCGGAATTTTCCGTGCTGAATTCGCTTTACGCACCGGAGGGAGACGCGGCGTATATCCGCTATGAAACGAACGATTATCACGGTCTTCCTTACATATTAAAGGAAAACGGTTACAGCGGAGCCTATGCCTATCACGGCTACAAGGGGGATTTCTGGAACCGTGACAGAGCCTATGTATATCAGGGCTTCGACAGCTTCGACAGTATGAAGGATTATGTAATCGACGACAGCTTCAATCTCGGACTGTCCGACAGGAGCTTTTTCGCCCAGACCGCCGAAAAAATGAAAGAGCTGGAGAAACCGTATTTTGCATTCCTTATCACTCTTTCCTCCCATTATCCCTACACTATACCCGATGAATATAAAACCCTCACCCTTGAATCAAAGGATGAGGGGACAATGTTAGGCGACTATCTGCAGTCGATACGCTATTTCGATACCTGTCTCGGCGAATTTCTTGATGCGCTTAAAGCCAACGGAATGTACGACGACAGCATATTCGTGATATACGGCGATCACTACGGTATTCCGTCCACCGATTATTACTGCTATACCAGAATGACCGAGCTTATGGGCTGCGGATACTATGAGGATATCATATTCAAGGTCCCCTTCATCGTCAGCATACCCGGCTGCGGAAAATGCGAAAATATCGACAAGGTAAACGGTCATATCGACGTACTGCCGACGCTGCTTTATATGCTGGGCCTTAATAATGACCGCGCCGTGATGTTCGGCCAGAACATATTCACCGATGAAGAAAATTATGTCTGCGAGATGATGCACATGGGCATAGGCTCCTATTTCTCGCAGGATACGATTTTCTCCATGCCCCAGTCGGGAATAATTCCCAATGCCTCGGCAATCGGCCGCACGACCGGAGACCCCAAAAACGTCGCCGACTGTCTGAGCGTATCGGAATTGATGAAGAAACGCTACATCGACTGCATGACCCTGCTTGACGGAAACGATACAGTATTATCAAAATAATATTCTAATGAAAGGAATTTACCACCATGAAAGAACAGGCATTCGAAGTATTGAAGAACCGCCGCGCTATCCGACGCTTCAAATCGGAGCAGATAAGCGATGAGCTTCTTGACGCGGTGCTTGAAGCCGGAACCTACGCGCCTACAGGCTGCGGATTCCAGTCTCCGGT
>JAZQNC010000007.1:0-3758 GCA_045627165.1 Eubacteriales bacterium | reverse complement strand
AGCCTCAGCCTCTGCGAGCTGTTCGCCCTGCTTGCCTTCGAGGACGGTGTCATCGATGGAAGCGGTGATGAGCTTGATAGCGCGGATAGCGTCGTCGTTGCCGGGGATTATATAGTCGGCGTCATCGGGATCGCAGTTCGTATCAACGATAGCGACAACCGGAATACCGAGCTTCTTGGATTCGAGAACGGCGTTCTTTTCCTTGCGGGGGTCAACGATGTATACGGCGTCGGGAAGATTCTGCATATTCTTGATTCCGCCGTAGTCGCGCTCGAGGTCGGACATTTCCTTAACGAGAGATGCGACTTCCTTCTTGGGGAGAAGATCGAATGTGCCGTCTTCAGCCATCTTTTCGAGGCTGCGGAGACGTGCGATGCTCTTCTTGATGGTCTTGAAGTTTGTGAGCATACCGCCGGGCCAACGGACGTTTACATAGTACATACCTGCGCGGAGAGCCTCTTCCTTGATGGCGTCGGCTGCCTGCTTCTTTGTGCCTACGAAGAGAAGATTGCAGCCCTGAGCCGAGAAATCGCGAACGAACATGTAGGCTTCGTCAAACTTCTTAACGGTCTTCTGAAGGTCGATGATGTAAATGCCGTTTCTTTCGGTGAAGATGTACTCAGCCATCTTAGGGTTCCATCTTCTGGTGTGGTGTCCGAAATGAACGCCTGCTTCGAGAAGCTGCTTGATTGTGATGATTGCCATGTCAGTTTACCTCCTTCGGTTTATCCTCCACGGCGGTAATAAAATTTGACACCGAAGCGCCTGCCGTGTGTGGATTTTCGGACTGTGACAAAATCCGAACAGAGATATTATACCACTATGATTATAATAATTCAATGCCGGACACTATTGTTTACAAAATGTTTACCTGAAAATGAACGTGTCCCGCTGAGTGATAAACCCGCGCGGATATGCGCGCTTGCGCGGGTGTATTCTTTATCTGCTCATATAAAAAATAAATCAAAGATGTATGTGCTGAAATGATGTGAGCCAAAAGACGGGAAGCCGCATACAGGATATGTTATAAACTATTAAATATTCATATTTTGTTAATTGAAAATATTTTAATAATGTGGTATAATTCGACGCTACCACATTAAAGCGTTATCACGATAACACTATTAAGATGAAAGATATGGGGAGATAATAAATTGGGCGATGTGTTTGACAGACCCGTACATCCGCTGTACTCGGTCGCTGCGTTTGTCAGCGCGGTGATAGTTATTTTGCTGCTGCTGTCAGGTCTATATAACAAAAAGAAAATCAAGAAGAATAACATAGCCATTTTTGCGTGGGTGTTTTTTTTCTGTATTCAGGACGGCGTGTGGGGACTGTTCGCATCCCATGTTTTCCACAGCGATGCCGCGCTGTTCTTTGTCTCAAATATTTTCCATATTTCCGCAGCTATGTCATCATTTGCGTGGACTGTTTATTTCCTGTCCGAAGTAAGTGTCCAGAGAAACAGAAGAAAGCTGTATGATGTCTTTTCCGGAGCTATTCTTCTCGTGCAGCTCGGCATGATAGCCGCAAACGCATTCAGCCGATTCATGTTCTATGTGGACGGAGACGGATGGTATCAGACTACGGATTACCGTTCGATACTCTTCTGCCTCCAGTTTACAACATATATTTTCATAGGCATCGTTTCTCTTATCAGAACCGCAAAAGAATCCGGGAACGGAGACAAAAGTCTGTTTACCGTGTTTATGGTCGATATGGCTCCGCTGCTTTTCGGCGCGTTCCAGCTGATTTATCCGGACGCTCCGGCTGATTCCATTGGTTTTTCCTTTGGATGTGTAATTATAGAGCTGTTCCTGACACGCGAGTACGACGTCACTGTTTATGACCTTGAACAGATGCATGATCAGCTTTCCACATATAAGAAAGCACTGCTTTCCGATGCTCTCATATCACTCGAAGTGAACCTGACAAAAAACATGCTTTACGAAGGAGTTTGGCGTGATGATAACGGCGCGGATGTACCGCTGAAAGATATAATCGGTATGGAAATGCCGTGCAATTACGATGAATACATAAGAAAATGGAAGGATAAGTTTGTCAAGGGCGGATATACGACAGATTTCGGCGGAATGACGGACAGTGAATATCTGATTGAAAGATTCATGAACGGCGTATCCGACGTGACATTTGATTATGAGGCGAATACCATATCAGGCAGAGGAACATGGCTTCGCCGCACTATCAGCATGACAAAGAATAAGGATGGCGACATTGTTGCCTATACCAGCGTAAAGGATATATCCGAGCTTGTAAACCAGAGCAGGCGCGAGCAGTCATATATCCGTGCTCTTGCTACTCAGTATGACGGTATTGCGGTCGTCGAAATCGAAAACAATAACTACACGGGCCAGATCACTATTCAGCGTCATGCTTATGATGACATTTTTTTCATGGTGGATTCCGAAACGGAGAAAGTCGCGGACTTTGACGAAAAGCTGAGTGTAGTTTGCGAACACGTTTACCCGGAAGACCGTGAACTGTTCAGAGAAGAAACGAAAAAAGAGGCGATTTTTGCATCATTCGAAGCCGGACGGAATCATGTTGTCCATTTCCGCGTCATTGACAGCGCAAACAGCATCAGATATTATCAGACTGTGTTCATTCCGCTTCGTGAGAATAACGGAAAGCTGATCGGTATGATAGTCTGCGAGAAGAATATTGACGTCGAAATGCGCCGTGAGATACGGAACCGCGAGGAGCTTGAAGCCGCAAAGGCAGCTGCCGAGTCCGCAAGCAACGCGAAGACCGCTTTCCTGTTCAATATGTCGCACGACATAAGAACTCCGATGAACGCAATTCTCGGCTTTACCGATATAGCTCTCAATCATGACAGGGATTATGACCGGGTAAATGAAAGTCTGCTGAAGATAAGGGCTGCCGGAAGACATCTGCTCAGTCTTATCAACGATATTCTGGAGATGAGCCGTATAGAATCCGGAAAGCTGTATATTTCCGAAAATCCGACCGATATCCGCAAGCTCATCGAAGACGTTTCACAGATGACAAGCCCTCTCGCCATAGATAAGAGCATAGACTTTCAGACTGTAGTGGGAGATATAAGAAATCCGTACGTATACACTGACGAGCTTCACACCAACGAGATCATTATCAACCTGACCTCCAACGCGGTGAAATACACGCCGAGCGGAGGAAAGGTAAGATTCGTCACGAATCAGATCGGAGACGTGACCGACGGAAAGACAGTGTACCGTTTCGAGATATCGGATACCGGTATCGGAATGAGTGATGAATTTCAGGAACATCTCTTCGAGGCGTTTTCGAGGGAGAAGACTTCCACCGTTTCCAAACAGGAGGGTACGGGACTGGGTCTGGCCATCGTCAAAAAGATACTCGACCTGTCCGGAGGTACTATCAGTGTAAAGAGCAGCCCGGGAGAGGGTTCGGTATTCACATTCGATATTCCAATGCGGGTCATGGATGAAGAGGCAATACGCAATTACGAGGCCTCCAACGGACGGTTTGACCTTTCCGACGATGATTTCAGCTTTGAAAACAAGAAGGTGCTGCTCGTCGAAGACAACGAGATGAACCGTGAGATCGCAGAGGAGCTGCTCGGCGATGCAGGAATCATTGTTGATACTGCCGAGGACGGCGCCATTGCGGTTGAAACAGTGACGAAAAAAGGCATTGATTATTACGATTATATTCTGATGGATATTCAGATGCCGGTTATGAACGGCTATGAGGCGACTTCCGAGATAAGAAAGCTTCCG
>JAZQNC010000006.1:0-4498 GCA_045627165.1 Eubacteriales bacterium | reverse complement strand
TCTCGAAATTGGGAACATCGCAGAAAGGACATATCTCGACCATCATTCCGTCGGCGCCCATTTTTCTCATGGCTATCTGCGGATGCTTTGCTGTATTGTACGAGTATATCTCCGGATAGCAGCAGAGCACGTCAAGTCCCGGATAACCCGCGTTCTTTACCACGTCCACATAACTGCCGTATGCGCTTACGTGGCCCGACATTCCTTCCTCCGCGAGGTAATGACCGGAAAACCTGCAGCTGTGTTCCTCACACCATTTTCTGAGCTGACCCGAATACGCTCTCGCAACGAGCTTTCCTACCAGTCTGTAAAAATTAACGCGGACAGGATATCCCTCTGTGGAGCCCTCGAACAGAAGCGGCAGATGAGGAAGTATGGACTCCCCGTATTCTTTTTCGTATTCCTCAAACATTCCGTCAACCCACGGAGCAAGGGCAAAATTCCAGGTTTCATAATCACGGACATAATCCGACATGAGAGAGGGTTCGTCGGTAAATACCGCGACCGCCTTTTCAAAGGCTTCGGGACATTCCTCGGCAATGGGCTCATAGGCTATATCTATAAATCTCTTTACCGCATCCGGGTTCATTATATTTATGTAACGCTCAAATGAGCAGGTATTGTGAGTTGCCTGCGAGCCGATATGAGCCGGGCGCACATTGAATATATACAGTACCGTGTTCGCCTTCATGTCGCATTCCAGCATACGCTCACCAAAGGCTACGGGAGTCATTCTGTCCCACAGAACGTAAGACTGATGCTTTCCGGGAGTATCAAGCGGATATGACGCCGCCCAGATAATTTTGTCTGAATCATCGTCTATATGATAGGTAAAATGCCTGTCCTCATAGGCGGCGACGCGGTACATATAAAAGCCCTTCGCTTCAAGCTCAAGGTGTCCTTTAAGCGTTTCACCACCGGCATAACCGGAAGGATAACCCTTTTCGTCGTATATCCAATATGGCATACCGCGCTTTTCAAGCTCCTTAATCGTTTCCGCAAAAGCACGGCAGTTGTCGCGGTAACCCTCATACCAGTTATCCTGATCGGGATTGGTCACCACTCCGCCGAATCCGAAATCCTTAATCGCGTCCATAAGGACCGTTCTGTTTTTCTTCGGCCAGTTGTGCATCATGGGGTTCACACGGCACCTTACAGGCGGGCACAGCCATTCGTTTTTATCAAAAGACATGAATTTCATTCCTCCGATTTATGAGTCATAATTGTCTGTCATAAATTATTCGCTTCGTATTCCGCATTACAGCAGGCAGTTATATATTTTATTCGTCTGCAGTAACATCCTGAGCCTGTTTCTGTTCAGTACAGGAAGCTTCGGTCTCCGATACTGTTTCCTGCACTGACGTGACTTCATCAGATTCTCTGATTTCCTCATTTGTTTCAAAATCATATATGTCAGTTGCCTTTTCTGGATGGAACGCGGCGCTGATTTCCACGTATTCGTCAAAAATCTCTTTCAGAGCTTTTTCCGTCTCTTCTCTGTATACGGACGCCGAAATCCGGTGAGAGTCAAAGGCTGCGCGAACCTTTTCCGTATATACTGCAAGAGCGTTTTCGTCAGATACGCCTCCGTTCCGGACGGAAAGCTCGTACTCCGCCATATACTGCTTCAGTTCTTCCTCAAACTGTTCATAGCTCGTGTTTGTCTTTTCCTCAAAGAGCGTTATCTGCTCCTTTGAGCTCTTTTTATAACGCTTATACAGTTTTTTTCCTTCTTTTCCGCAGCCGGCAAGTTCCGCTTTCAGTTCATCCTTTCCGCTTCGGTACAGAGCTTCCGTTTTTTCAAGATCATCGGCTTCGGCATTTGCTTCTTTCTCTTCTATGTCAAAATAAACATTACAGAGCTGTTCCTGAGACTGAGCACTGACGCTGAAACGGCTGCTGAAATTCTCCTCTATGCTTTTTTTGAGGAGCTTGTCGAATTTCTTTTCCGAAAGAGCCAGACGGTCGTTTTTCAGCGCGATACCAACCGCCGTATCCGATGGCTTCGGCTTGTCTCCCTCATCCTTTTCCTTTTCGTCATCGGGTTCATCACCGATTTCTTTGGCAAGAAGGCTGCGGTAACCCTGAAGCTTTTCCATTTCATCATCGGGGAGAACCGGCCATTTGGGATCCATATTCTTCAATTCGTTCAGAACTATACGCGAAATGACCAGACGGGCGTACCATTTGTGATCGGCGGGAACCACATACCACGGCGCATCCTTTTTCGCGGTGCGGTTTATGCAGGTTTCGTAGGCTTCCATGTATTCATCCCAATAAGCGCGCTCGTCGATGTCTCCGGACGAGAATTTCCAGTTTTTCTTGGGTGTATCTATTCTGGAAATAAATCTGCGCGCCTGTTCCTCTTTACTGACGTTGAGGAAAATCTTAACCACGCGGATGCTGTTTTCCCACAGATATTTTTCAAAAGCGCAGATCTGTTCGTAGCGGTTGTCGATTATTTCGTCACGGTCGATACGGTCGGCATAATTGTTGTTCTCGTAAATCTTATGAATTTTCTGTACGAGCACATCCTCGTAGTAGCTGCGGTTAAAGATGCTGATAGAGCCCTTTTCCGGAAGAGCTTTCCAGAATCTCCACAGATAGTCATGGCGATTTTCCTCAGAGCTCGGAACCTTGAAGCTGTGCTCTGACACGCCCTGAGGACTCAGACAGCTGAGCACCGCCCGAACAGCGCCATCCTTACCGGCAGCGTCCATTGCCTGAAAGACGAATATTATTCCCTCTTTCTGTTCGGCAAAGAGTTTCTGCTGATATTCGTTTATTTTTTCAAGATTCCGTGTAAATTCTCCGATCGCTTCGTGCCTGTCCTTGAATTCACCGGTATCTCCGCAGTCAAAATCGTGAACGTCAAATCCGGTTTTTCCGTCATATCTGTAATTCTTCATCGTTTTTTCCTCTTTTCGGTTATAATCAAGCTCGTGTTGTATGTGTTTATGTTATTTCGATTCGTTTCTGAACATCTCCGCTACCGAAGGGCAGTTTTTCGTGAGCTTTTTCACGCTCAGATCCTGCGCTTTGTCATTTGCAATGCGAAGCTGACGCTCTGAACCCAGCAATCCCTCTTTGACCTTCTGTAAATGGTCAATAGTCTTATCTATTTCATCAATCGCCGTCTGGAATTTTTCGCTTGCGCGGCGGTAATTGTCGCCGAACCTGTCCTTGAATTCAAGCAGATTGTTTTCAAAATTTCGGATATCGAGATTCTGGTTCTGCGCGATCACAAGCTGTCTTTTATATTCGACCGCGTTCCTTGAAGCATTGCGCAGAAGCGATATCAGTGAAATAAAAAACTGCGGGCGAATGACATACATCTTTGGATATCTGTAGGAAACATCGACAATGCCCTCGTTGTACAGCTCGTTATCGGCTTCCAGCATCGTGACGAGCACTGCGTATTCGCAGCCCTTTTCGTTGCGGTCCTTATCGAGTTCCTTGAAAAAGTCCTCGTTTTTGTGCTTTGCGGCAGTTGTTTCGTTTTCGTTCTTCATCTCGAACATAATGGAGATATATTCTATACCGTCGGAATAATCGCGGAAAATAAAATCTCCCTTACTGCCGCTCTTTGAATCGTTATCCTTCTCGAAATACGCATCCGGAAAGGCTGATGAACGTATTTTGTTGAATTCTATGCTGCAATGCTGTTCGAGAGTTTCTCCGACCATTTTGGTCGACATTTTCGCCTTCAGATCCTTATAATAATCTATAAGAGTGTTTTTGTCCCTGATTTCCTTCTCATGCGCTTCCTTTATCAGATCGAGCTGATTTTTATACTGAGTTTCGGAGATCGCCTTCTCAGCTTTGAGCCGTTCTATCTCATTTTCCTTTTCGGCAACCGCGACCTTTACGGCTGCTTGTGAATTTTCCCTGTCGTTTTTTATCTGCCCGTTGAGAAGGGCAATTTCAGCGTCTTTTTCGGCAAGCTGTTTTTCTCTGACGGCGTCCTGCGACGCTATCTGCTCTCTCAGCTTATTTATCAGATCATCTTTATCAGCTTCCGCGGCATTAACGGCAAGTCTGATCGCCGCGTCTTTTTCACCTGCTATTCTGTCCTGCTCCGACTTTGCCGTCTGAAGCGCGATGGCATTTTCCGATTTTATTCGCAGTATTTCGGCGTTAAGCTCGGAAATCTCCCTGTCCTTTTTTGCTTCCGCGCCTGCCACCGCAAGTTTTTTCTCATTTTCAAACGATTCTTCGCGCCTTTTGATTTCGGCGTTGAATTCCTTGTCGTGAACCTGCTTCACAATGGCGGCATATCCCGATTCATCGACCGTAAATACCTCTCCGCATTTCGGACACTTTATCTCCTGCATTTTTACATCTCCCCGTGTGTTAATATACTATTACTTTATCGCAAAACGCATAAAAATTCAAGTTTACAGATTTATTCCGGCAAATCTTTTAAATTACTGCGGCATAAGGGATTTTCTCTTGACTTTTTTTGTTTTCCGGTATGCTAAGTCGGATCGTAGCCATG
>JAZQNC010000005.1:0-2652 GCA_045627165.1 Eubacteriales bacterium | reverse complement strand
AATCAAGGCTGTATTTCCATTTTCCGCTGTTCGGAATTCTGAAAAGCACCACGGGATGGTCTTTTACCTTCACGTATTCATTGCCTTTACCCGATACCCGCCAGTCTCTGCTCAGAAAATGTTCCCGCCGTTTCTGACGTTTCTTGAATTCGCTTTCACGCGCTTTCGCGGCTTCCGTATCTCCCTCCATTTTTCCGGCGCAGTGACATCCCACGTTAAGCTGACGGTATTCCGGATGTACCATGTGATGAACGTATCTGATTATCTGGTATCCGCACATCTGACACACGCCGCAGGGTGAACCCAGATCCGTAATGCCGATACAGCTCCATCCGGAATGTGGAACATCGTCACGCTTCCAGAGATTATCCGCCTCGTCAAGCTGACGTCTGAGCTCTTCCGGTATTTCTTTCGGTATATGTTCCTTTACGGATTCGACAGCCTCAGCTTCTTTCACGATTTCAGGTTCCGGCGGCTGATATTCCTCATCCGCAAAATCCGGTGTTTCTACCGGCTGTTCGGGCTGTAATATTTCCTCGTTCTGTTCATTATGCGGCTTTATCGCGTCGGAAAGGTTCTCGCGCGGCACTTCAGGCTGCTGCTCCGATTTGGCGTTTTCCGCTGTCTTTACCTCTGAGCGCGTTTCATGCCCGGAAAGGAAATACTCGCGGCTGATATTCCTCGGCGTATTCAGTTTTTCAAATTCCACCACAAGGCTTCCGCGCTTTTCGTCAATACCGACGACTCTGCCCTTTCCGAAAATGTGATGTTCAACGTCGCTTCCGATATCAAACACCTGTCCCTGTGCGTTTTGAGGCGCGGACATCGGCATTGTGCGGCTTATATATCCATGCGCTTCACGCAGCAGCTCGTCGGATATTTTTCCGATCCGTGTATAGTTTTCCTCTCCTATTTCTTCAAGGAAACGTGAAGGTAGTTTTTTGATACCCTTTTCCGAGCTTCCCTCCGAATCTGTCAGATAAAGATGCTCTTTTGCTCTCGTCAGCGCAACATAACAGAGTCTGCGCTCCTCTTCAAGTCCGAGCTGTTTGCGTTCCTCTATTGTCTTTGATGACGGGAATATGCCCTCAGTGAATCCCACGACAAACACCACCGGAAATTCCAGTCCCTTTGCCGCGTGTATCGTCATCATCTTTACCGCGTCCCGGGGCTTTTCATCGTCTTCACCCGATTGAATGGCGATCTGCTGAAGAAATTCCACGGCAGTGAGATTTTCACCGAAGCTGCTTTCAAATTCATCCGCGATACGTTTGAACTCTGCGAGATTGTCCAGTCTTTCCTCATCGCCAAGCTCGCGGATATACTGTTCATATCCCGAATCGGCGGTGATCCTGTTTACAAGCTCTGAGATTTGCATATTCGGAAGGTCTTTCCTTATCGCATTGACGAATTCGACAAAGGAACCTATGCCGCTGTTACGGAACATCGGGTCATTGATGTTGTTTTCAAGAGCTTCAAACAGGCTTTGGTTTTCACCGATTCCGAACAGATTTTCCGGATTATCTCTCAGCTGTTCCAGGTGTACGAGCTTTGCCCTTCCGAATTTTCGCCTCGGAGTATTTATTATCCTTTTAAGCGACAGATCGTCGTCAAGAACTACCAGCTTGAGGTACGCGATTACGTCCTGTACCTCCATCCGGCTGTAAAACTTCACGCCGCCCAGTATCTCATAGGGAACCGCGCTTTCGGTAAACCGTTTCTCAATTACGCGGGACAGAAATCCCGAACGGTACAGAACCGCGAAATCCGAATAGCCATATCCCCTGCTTTCCCTGAGCATACGGATATTATCGACGATAGCGGAGGTTTCATTGCCGTCGTTTTCGGCGTGGATGTGTATTACCTCGGCTCCGTCGGGAGCTTCGGTATAAAGATCCTTTTTCAGACGCAACTCGTTTTTGTCGATAAGGCAGTTGGCGCATTTAAGTATCTGCGGAGTGGAACGGTAATTGCGGTTGAGGAACACCGTTTCGGTCGGCGTATGATTCCTGTCGAATTCCACAAGCAGTCTCACGTCCGAGCCGCGCCATTCGTATATATTCTGATCGGGATCTCCGACTATCATAAGGTTGTTGTATCTTGATGAAAGTATGTCTATAAGCCGCATTTCCCGCTTTGAGCTGTCCTGAAATTCGTCCACCTGTATATAGTTCAGACGCTCCTGCCATTTCGTCCTTACCTCTTCGTTTGTTTCAAGCAGGTAGAGCGCGAGACTTATCAGATCGCTAAAATCCAGCGCAAAAACCGCCTTCTGCCGCTGCATGAATTCCTCGATAATTTCGTCATCGCGCGTTAAGATAGCGCGCGGAAGGATCTGACAGCTTTCCGGGCTGCAGAACGCGGGTACATAATCGGTGTTTGACTTCACCTCTCCGATCTTTTTCAGTATATTTTCAAACGACGCGTAATCCAGCTTGAGCTCATGCTTCCGGTAAATTTCCTCAAGAATGGATTTCTGCTGTGAAACGTCAATTATCTGAAATCCCTTATCAAGAAACAGTTTTTCGGGATTTTCCCTCAGAACTCTTGCGCAGAATCCGTGATATGTGCAGATGAGCGCGGTATCATACGCTCCGCCGATCAGAGTACGGATTCGATGCTTCATTTCGGCGGCGGCCTTGTTGGTGAACG
>JAZQNC010000004.1:0-3267 GCA_045627165.1 Eubacteriales bacterium | reverse complement strand
CGTATACAATATACCGATGATCGGAATAAACCTCGGACATCACGGGTATATGACCGAGCTTGAATCCTCCGAGCTTTCGCTGCTGTCTGAAGTTGTTCGAGGCAATTATACGCTTGAACGCAGGATGATGCTGAGTACGTGTATATGCAGCGGAGGATACCAGGTAGAAGGTCCTCTTTATTCGCTTAACGACAGTACCTTATCCAATTCCGAGCTTTTGGGTATGGTCGACGTTGAGCTGTGCTGTGACGGCGGAGTAGTGGGACATTACCGCGCCGACGGAATAATAATTGCAACCCCTACAGGTTCGACCGCGTATTCGCTGTCGGCAGGAGGTCCGGTGGTTGATCCGGCGCTCGACTGCATGTGTGTAACGGTCGTCAGTCCACACTCTCTCAGAGTGAGACCGATGATATTTTCACCGCATTCGGTGCTTGAACTTCATCAGAGCCGTACTATGGGCGGTCAGTGCTACCTCACTGTTGACGGACGCGCGAATTACCGCATACACAGCAATGATACCATCAGAATCGGCCGTTCAGATAAATATATAGATCTGATACGGATAAAGAAACACAGCTTCTACTCAACTTTGAATGAAAAGATGTCAGAATGACTGTACATATAACGTGATAACAACGGTAATGGGAGAAATGTCAATGAAGAGTAAGCGATTGAACAGGATTCTGGAGATAATAGGAACCAAGAATGTTGAAACACAGGATGAGCTGATAAAGCTTCTTAATGATGACGGTTTCAGTGTCACTCAGGCTACTGTGTCACGGGATATTAAGGAACTGGGACTTGTCAAGGTATCGACAAAAGAAAACAGGTATAAGTACGCGCTTCCCGCGTCTCAGGAACACGATAATATCAAGATATCGGCGAAGTACCGTAATATTATGCGTGAAACAGTTCTGAAAGTGGATTATGCGTCAAATATTGTAGTAGTGAAGACATATTCCGGAATGGCGAACGCTGCGGCTGCGGCAATAGACGGTATGGGATGGAGCGAGATCGTTGGTTCTATCGCCGGCGACGATACAATTATGGTTGTCGTCAGAACTGCCGAACACGCCGTTGAATTCGTTGAACGCCTGAACGATATGCTTTCCACACGGTAATGAGTAGGGTATCACATTATGCTTGAATCTCTGCACATAGACAATATCGCGGTAATCAAAAGCGCCGATATAAATTTCAATGCCGGCTTTACCGTGCTGACAGGAGAAACAGGCGCGGGTAAGTCGATAATTATCGACTCGATAAATCTGATTATGGGAGCGAAGCCTTCACGCGAGCTTATAAGAAGCGGAGAGGACAGTGCGCTTGTGTCGGCAATGTTTGGCGGATTCTCACCGGAAAATCTCGCGGCTTTGGCAGAGCTCGGAGCAGAGCCTGATGACGATGGCTATATCTACCTTCAGCGAAGCATCACGTCAGACGGAAAGGCAAAAACAAAGCTCAACGGCAGAACGATACCCGTATCGCTGCAGCGGGATATTGCGGCGCTTCTGATAAACATTCACGGTCAGCATGAAAATCAGATGCTGCTTGATCCGTCGAAGCACATAGTATATCTTGACAGATATGCCGACGATACATCGGAGCTTAAAGCCTACCGTGAAGCATACGCGCAGCTCGGAAAGCTTAAAAAAAGCCGGGCGGAGCTTGACCGTGACGAACGCGAAAAGCTTCGTATGATAGATATGCTGAATTTCCAGATAAAGGAAATCGACGGGGTGAAATTAAAGAACGGAGAAGAGGAAGAGCTTGAAGCAAAAAGAAAAAAGCTCCGGAATCTTCAGGTGCTTGATAAAAACGTAAATACGATATATAATTATCTTTATCACAGCGACAAATCGGTATGCGATAAAATAAGCAGCGCGATAAGGGCGCTGACGCAGATATCGGATATAATCCCGAACGGTTCGGAATATCTGGAAAAGCTGGAAGGATTCCGCTGTGAGATCGAAGATATAGCGGAAAGCATATATTCGGTGCTCGACGATACGGATGGCAATCCGGAAGAAGCTCTTGACCGAATCGAGAGCAGGCTTGACGTGATATCAAAGCTTGAGCGAAAATACGGCGGCTCAATAGATGAGATACTTGCCTGTCGTGATAAGGCGGCGGCAGAGCTGGATGAAATAGAATCGAGCGAGGAGATTGCAGCAGAGCTTGATAAGAAAATCGAAGCTCAGACTTCCGTACTCAAATCGCTTGCATCTGAACTGACGGACAGACGAAGGGACGCGGCAGGGAAGCTCGGAGCAGGTATATGTTCGGTTCTTTCATATCTCGATATGGAAAAGGTGAAGTTTTCCGTGGATGTGCGGGAAAGTGAGTATGGCACCGACGGAGCCGATGAAGTGGAATTCATGATATCCACAAATCCCGGCGAACCGATGAAATCTCTCAGCAGAATAGCTTCCGGAGGAGAGCTGTCACGTGTAATGCTTGCGATAAAGAGCGTCCTCGCCGACAGAGACAATACCGAAACTTTGATATTTGATGAAATAGACACGGGTATTTCGGGTAAAACATCGCACAAAATCGGTGTTAAGCTCAGACAGAGCGCAAAGGGAAGCCAGATATTCTGTGTGACCCATTCGCCTCAGATCGCGGCTCTGGCGGAAAATCATCTGTTCATTTCAAAATCGGAGGTGAACGGGCGCACTGAGACAAGCGTGCGGCAGCTTGACCGTGAAGAGCGAATCGGCGAGATCGCGCGGATAATGGGCAGCGATAATATCAGCGATAATCTGCTGCTTACGGCGAGGGAAATGGTCGGTTACGGCGAGACCGTTATTTGACAGAAAATAAACAATAATGCAGATATAAGGAGAAATAAGATGCAGATATATGAAGAGCTTGTTGCGAGAGGACTTATCGCGCAGGTAACAAACGAAGACGAGATCCGTGAGATGGTAAATACCGGTAAGGCAAAATTCTATATCGGATTTGACTGTACCGCTGACAGCCTTACAGCAGGCCATTTTATGGCTCTCACACTTATGAAGCGTCTTCAGATGGCAGGAAATCAGCCCGTTGCGCTTATAGGCGGCGGTACGACGATGATCGGAGACCCTTCCGGAAGAACCGATATGCGCAAGATGCTTACCCGCGAGGATATCGAGCACAACGCTGAGTGCTTTAAGCGTCAGATGGAGCGTTTTATTGAGTTTGGCGAGGGTAAGGCAGTAATGGTAAACAATGCCGACTGGGTGCTTAACCTCAATTATGTCGATCTTCTCCGCGAAGTCG
>JAZQNC010000003.1:0-7059 GCA_045627165.1 Eubacteriales bacterium | reverse complement strand
GCTGCCGCTGTCAAGCAGATACTGCTCGGCGGCGAGATTGAAATACGGGTCGGAGGATTCGTTGATTATTATCTTCATAATATAATATTATATACCGTATCAGTTGAGTAATTCGTAGAGGTTTATTCTGCCCAGCATCTGCTTCATCTGCTTTTCGGTCAGTCCGGGACCCACTCCCGTTCTCGGAAGGGCATACGGATCGCCGCAGTTGAATAGGAAGGGCGTTTCGGTGGTAAGGGCGTAATCGTACAGTCCGGTTTCGGATATATACCCGGTGATCATGTCACAGTATTTTCCGCCGGGGTAGGCAAGCGCGTATACTTCCCGTCCGGTGAGGTCTTCCAGATATTCCTTTGACAACGCAAGCTCCCGTTCAAGCTCTGCGCGGCTCATATCCGGAGCTTCCAGAGATACATGGCTGTAGGTGTGGCACTGTACAGAGATCAGTCCGCTGTCCGACATCTCCTTTATCATTACTTCGTCGAGGTATCCTTCTTTTCCGACAAGCAGAGGGATGACGAACACCGTTGCCTTTACTCCGTATTTTTTGAGTATGGGAAAGGCCTCGCTGTAATTGTCGGCGTAGCCGTCGTCGAAGGTGATGAAAAAGTCGGCGTCCTCGCCGATAAAGCCGGTACTTCCGTTTTCCGATACAAGTCGGATAAAGGTATCAAACTCTTCCGGACATACGCACATATCACAGGCACCGCCTTCCGAGACCGAATGGAACATATATATGTTTACCGGCTTGTAATACCTTGTGAATATGAACAGGAGAGCGAGGGAAAGCAGAGCCGCGGCGGAAATAACGGGAATTTTACCGGATCGCTTCATGGAATGCGATGGCGGCGAGGCCGATCATAACGATGAGATAAACTGCGTACATGCTTTTGTCCTCCGCTTTATTCCGCCAGCTCCCCGGCGAGCCGTTCGCATACTCTGAATATGCTGCCGGCGCCCATGGTGATGATGATATCACCGCTGCGCGCAGTCTCTTTTACCCGCTTCACTATATCGTCGAAGGAGGGAATGTATTCGGAATTTTTCACTCTCGCGCTGAGGTCGGCTGAGGTCAGCCCCGCGGCTCCCGTGTCATGCTCAAGGTTTTCGTATATGTCGGCGAATATGACCATGCCGCAGTCGTCGAAGGACTTTACGAAATCCTCGAAAAGCTCCACCGTTCTCGACACCGAATGGGGCTGATATACGCAGATTATCCTGCCGCCCATTCCTTTCGCGGCGGACAGAGTGGCGCGTATCTCCTCGGGATGATGAGCGTAGTCGTCGAAGAGCCTGATATTATCCTTGTACGTTCCGATGAGCTCGAAGCGGCGCTTGATGCCGCGGAATTTTACCAGAGCCTTTGAGCAGGCTTCGGGGGTACAGCCGTTTTCTATCGCCGCCGCCGAAGCTGTCAGCGAATCGGACACGTTGTGCAGTCCGGGCACCGAGAGAGTTATCCTTGTCAGCGTTTCGCCGTGATACACCATGTCGTAGCGCGCGCAGCCGCCGCAGAAGGTGATGTTCTCCGCTTTGTAGTCGGCTTCGGTTTCGGGCTTTATCGAGCAGGTGATAAGCTTTCCTTTATACTGTCCGGCGCAGAGAGGGGAATTTACCGAATCGAGATTGATGACCGCTCTGTCTCCGATGCCCATGTATTTTACAAAGGAAGAAATATACTGTTCGCGGCTGTGGAAATAGTCGGCGTGATCGAAATCCACGTTTGTAACTGCGGCGGTAGTGGGGAAGAATGAGAGGAAGGAATCGGTGTATTCGCAGGCCTCGAAGATGAAGGCGTTTCCGCTTCCGTTTTTGTAGGCGGAATCGTATTCCTTCATGACGGCTCCGTCGATTACCGTGGGGTCCAGTCCGCTTTCCTCGAAAATAAGGGCGGTCATGGCGGTGGTGGTGCTCTTGCCGTGAGTTCCCGCTATTCCTATGCGGACGGGATATTCGAGCATGACACGCCCCAGAAACTCCGCGCGGGTAAGCAGCTCCGCTCCGCCCTTCGCCGCCGCGGAAAGCTCCGGGTTGTCGGGGGATATTGCCGCCGTGTATATGACGGTCAGCGATGAAATGTCGCCGCCGAGATTTTCCGCGCTGTGGGAATAGTATATCTTCGCTCCCATGCGTTCGAGATTTTCGGTAAGAGGCGTGCGGCTGCGGTCGCTTCCGCTGACCATGTAGCCTCTCGAGAGCGCGGTCGCGGCAAGAGAGGACATGGAAATGCCGCCTATGCCGATGAAATGAAGACGCTTATTGTTTTCCATATTTATATGTAACCGACAGTCTCCGCTTCTGCGAAGGCTTCCTTTCGTCGAGTTGTATCAACGGGTTTTGGTACGATGTTTTCGGGAATATGATATGCTTCATCGTGAAATGATATGCAGATACAGTGAATAATGACGCCGTTATCTGAATAAATACAGGGCGAAAACGTTGATATTATAGATTAGATAAATAAAGTAAGCGGGGTTTGGGTGCGGATTAAGCACCAACCGGATGCGTGGATCGGGGGTGAGTAAGAGCTGACGCCATGCGAAAAAATGAATATTTATGCGATATTGCGCCGCACATTTTTGTATTAAACCGTTATTGTGCATAAATTTGCATAATTTTAAGTCAAAATATTTCGGCACGTTAAAATATTAAAGGCGTTTTTTTAATATTGCTGTCATAAAACGGTTGTATAATATTTCGCAACGATAGTAGTTATGCTTTTTTAGATCCCGGACAGCATATCGGTTTGAAAGGAGAAGGAAAAATGACAGTTACCACCGTAAAAATCAGAAAGCTGTTTGATGACGAAGGACCTATGAAAGCGATAGCCTCCGTTACATTCGACGACGCTCTTGCAGTTCATGACATCAAGGTCATCAACGCGAGAGAGAAGCTTTTCATAGTTATGCCCAGCTGGAAGAACCCCGACGGTACATACCGTGACATCGTACATCCCATAAACGCTGAATTCCGTGCCATTCTTGAAAAGGCGGTTCTCAGCGAGTATCAGAAGGAGCTTGCGCTCGCCGCTGCCGAAGCGGAGGCTGATGACGAAGAGCCCGAAGAAGGAAGCGAATCTCTCTGATTCCGTTCCGCGCCGTGATCGGCGGGAGGCTCGGTCGGCAAACCGAATATTCAGGCGTTTTCCGCAGGGAAAACGCCTTTTCATTTTCCGTACCTTTTATTCTCCGCAGGACTTACCGAAGATACGGGAACACCGGCGCCAGCCCGTCATAGGCAAGATTGAAGGCATTGAAGAGAGTATCGTATACCGCTTTGTTTTCTTCGCTCGGTTCCACTGTTTTTACTATGCGGTTGAACTTCTCGCAGGCGGAAAAATCGTCGTACAGACCGATACCCACTCCGGCGCATACGGCAGCGCCGATCGCCGTAGCCTCTCCGGTATTGGAGGGAATATTGACTCTGCGCCCGAACACGTCGGCAAATATATGCTGCCACAGATCGCTTGACGCGCAGCCGCTTACCATGATTATCTCATCCGGAGCAAGCGAGCCGAATATGTCGATTATCGCCCGGAGATTGTATGCCGCGCCCTCCATGACCGCGCGCACGATATCCGCGCGGGAGGTGGACAGGGTAAGCCCCACCAGCGCGCCGACCGCGTCGGGATTCCAGCGGGGACAGCGCTCGCCCATGAGATAGGGCAGATAACACAGCCCGTTTGCGCCTGCCGGTGATTTTACGGCTTCGGCGGTCATGTCGTCGTAGCTCATGCCTGGGAAGAAGTTTGCGCGGAGACGGTTGAAGGAGTATCCGCAGGCCTGCATGGAACAGCAGGGAGCGTAATGCACTCCGTCGGGATGAATGAGATTGTAGGTCTGCATACCGTCGTCAAAGAGCGGAGCGTCCGACGCCATCGAAACCCACGCGGAGGAGCCCACCGAGCTGTACATGGTTCCGCTTTTCCAGATACCCGAGCCGACGGCGGCAGCGGCTCCGTCGCCCGCGCCGATCACCACCGGAGTACCGGCGATAAGTCCGCAGTCGCCCGCGGCGCTTTCGGTCAGAACTCCCGCCTTATGGGTGGAGGGGAACGCTTCCGGGAATATGTCCCTGTTCAGACCCGCGGCATATATGAGCTCGTCTGACCATTCCTTTTTCGTTATGTCAAACATGTTGCTTCCGCTCGCGTCGCTGTAATCGGTGAGAAGCTCTCCGGTCAGGCGGTAGCATATATAGTCCTTTGGCTGGAGAACGCATTTCGTTCTGTTATAGATTTCGGGAAGGTTGTCCCGCAGCCACATTATCTTTGACCCCGAATAGGAGGGAGAGGGACGGGCTCCGGCTATTCTGAAAAGCTTCTGCGCGCCGACGCTGTCGCCCAGACGCTTCGCTTCGGCGGCTGAGCGGTTGTCCGCCCAGATCATTACTCTGTCGGGAGTGCTGCCGTCGTCAAGCACCGGAACGCACCCCATCATCTGTCCCGAAAAGGACAGGGCGGCGACGTCACCGGGAGATATGCCGTTGGTTTCCAGAAGCGCCTTCGTGGAGGAGCAGACGGCGGCGTACCAGAATTCCGGATTCTGCTCCGCGCAGCCGGGAGCCGGATAATATGTGGGATATTCGGACACCGAGGAGGCGACGAATTCTCCCTCAGAGGTATAGAGCGCGGCCTTGCTGCCGCTTGTTCCCACGTCGTGGGCAAGTAGATACGTCATGGCTTTTTACCTGTCTGCGGCGGTTGTGTTTTCGGAATCGGAATATTTTGCGGAAACGGTCTGTTCTTCCGAATTGTCGGCATTATCGGATATTTCGGCATTGTCTGTCTTTGCGGAACCTGCCGAGTATTCGGCAACGGTCTGGTAAGGTTCTTCCGTCGGGAATACATCGGGAAGAGCCGCCTTGAGAGCGGAAATGGCGATCTCAAGCTGAGCGAGGTCGGGCTCGCGGGTGGTGAGCCTCTGCATCCACAGACCGGGCGCGGAAAGCACGCGGGTCAAGGCGTTGTCGTGCTTGCCGGCGAACATGAGAAATTCATAGCCGATACCCACGATGACGGGAAGGAGCAGAAGCTTCGTAGCCATTCTGAGCAGGGCGTTGTCCCATGTGACGAAGGGGAGAGAGTTTATCAGAATACTTATGGCGAGTATCACGAAAATGAAGCTCGTGCCGCAGCGGGGATGAAAGCGTTTGAATTTTGCCGCGTTTTCGGGAGTGAGCTCTTCTCCCGATTCGTAGCAGAATATGGATTTGTGCTCCGCGCCGTGATAT
This sequence comes from Eubacteriales bacterium, assembly GCA_045627165.1. Lineage (GTDB taxonomy): Bacteria > Bacillota > Clostridia > Oscillospirales > CAG-272 > JAZQNC01. The sequence goes on along the minus strand of JAZQNC010000003.1, from coordinate 1,827 downwards.
TCGAAGGTGCGGCGTATATCGGGCATTGCCGATACCGCGGCGAGGTAGCCCAGGAATATGGCGATCTTGATAAGTCCCTCGATAAGGTTCTTGAACCAGCCGAGACTTCCTTCCGCCAGCCCGTCAACGAATTTTGTCAGCAGTATGGGCAGAAAGAAGAACAGACCGAAGCCCAGCGCCAGTCCGAGCACGGTGGCTATGACCATCACCACGTCCATTATGCTCGCGCCCAGCTTCTCCCGGAGCCACTTTTCAAATCTGCTTTCCTCGGCTTCCTCGTCGAGCCCGTAGGCGTCGGCGGAGATAGAGAGGGTCCTGTAGCTGAGTATCATCTGTTCGACGAAATTCACCACGCCTCTGATGATGGGAAGATTGAGTATCTTGTGCTTTTTGCGCACGGACACGCAGTCGTCCACCAGCGTGCGGATGCTTCCGTCCTCAAGGCGCACCGACACGGCGTAGTGATCTCTGTTTTTCATCATGACGCCTTCTATAACGGCGCTGCCGCCGACTGTCCCGAGACGGGGATTCTTAACTTCTTTCTCTTTGTTTTTCATTATTGCGCGATGTTATCCTTTCACTGCATTATGTCAAAAATCATGTATACCGTTATATTATACCATCACGTTATATTAAAAGATACGTTTTAATTGTAAAAAAACAGTATGCGGCGGTTTTGGGGACGACGGGGCGTGATATGCCGGCGGGCGCGGTTTTTGCATATTTTGTAAATTATGTAATAAAAAATCATACGGCATTGACTTTTGCGGGACGTTGTGATACAATTAGACACAGTATGTGAATTTCGATCATAAATCTGTGATTTTGTACTAATACCATTAACAGTGAGGATAATTCAGCATGAATACAGAAAGACGCCTTGTAATAAAGGAAATGCTCCAGTCCAAGCCCTTTATTTCTCTTCATGAGCTTGAAGTACGCTTCCCCAATGTGTCTTCCATGACGCTCAGACGCGATATCGAATATTTCGAGAGCGTCGGCGAGGCAATAAAGGTACGCGGCGGCGCGCGCTCCATGAAGTTCATCACCACCTCCATGGAGGATGCTTTCTCTCTCCGTATCGCCGAGAACCCTCAGGCGAAGGAAAAGGTGGCGATCCGCGCTCTCGAAGAGATCGAGCCCGGCCGCTCTTACTTCATCGACTCCGGCACGACGATGCTCAAGCTGGCGTATCTTATGCCCGACGAGCGCATCAACGTCGTCACCACAGGTCCCAACATAGCAATGGAGCTGGCGAAGAAACAGCTTCCCATCATCAATATCGTGGGCGGCATGTTCAACCGTGACAGCATTTCCGTTTCCGGTAATCAGGCTCTCGGCTTCCTCGGAAATATCAATATAGATATCGCTTTCATCGTTCCCTCCGGACTTTCCGCTCACGACGGTCTCACAAGCGGTAATTACACCGAGTGCGAGCTCAAGCGCATGATAGTCGAAAAGGCGAGAAAGGTCATCGTGCTCATGGACAATTCCAAGCTCGACAAGTCCCTTCCCTACACCTTCTGCGGAATCGAAGACATCGACATGATCATATCCGACCGCGCTCTTCCCGAGGACATCACGGCTATGGCGAAGGAAGCTGGCGTTGAGGTAGTCATCGCGGAATAATCCGCGAAAATCAGAAACGACGCGCACAATTTGAACGTTTCGCCGTGACCGTCGGCGGCGGAGCTGATTTCAATATATATTACACAATCATCCGGCGGAGAATAGAGGCTTTTAATAATTATGGCAACACTTGTTATCATGCCCAGACAGGGCCAAAGCGTTGAAAGCTGCGTTATTACAGAATGGCAGAAGAAGAAG
>JAZQNC010000002.1:0-5175 GCA_045627165.1 Eubacteriales bacterium | reverse complement strand
GAAGCGCTGACCGACACCCGCACCTTCTGGTCGGATATACAGAGCGAGGTCAGACTTCTCCCCGACTGCTCGTCTGACGAAACCGAGAACATTTTCCGTCACAGCATTACCCAGATGCTTCAGATGCTTCAGTATTATGAAGGCGGAAAGGATCCCGACGCTGTATACGCGCGTCAGGGAGACGTGGGAAGGTATATATGGATATGGGAGGCTGTTCACTGGCTTACGCTGCTTGACCGCGTGGGACTCAGCCGTTTCGTTACTCCCGCGTACCGCATGTGGTTTGACTGCTGGCAGATAAAGGAAGGAAACAATGCCGGACTGCTCAACGATCCTTACGTCCGCTGGGATAACGCGAACGGATCGGCTCTCGGAGGACTGTCTATCCATCTCATGACTGTTGACGACCGTACACTCTTCGATTCATTCCGTGACGGTATGCTCCTTGCGCTTGAGTATGTCCAGAGCCGCCGTGACCCGCAAAAAGCCGCCGAAGGTGAAGTAAAGGGGCTGTTTACTTCCGGTAAGGCAAGCGACTGGGGCGAAATAGGCCAGCACTGGACCTATACCGACGCAGTGAACTGCTACTGTATAGGATTTATGGCTGAATGTTTCGAGCATTTCGGCGACGAAAAAGCCGGTTATGTGCGCGGTATATATAATGATTATCACGCAGTACTGAAAAACGTGCTGAAAATGCTTTCCGAACCTCACAGCGGCGAAAAATCCTATCTTATGCCGCATATTCTCGGAAAATCCGCAGAGGAGACCTTCAATCACTGCTTCTATACGGACGGAATCTCCTATCTGCCCATACTCGATATAATGGACCCCGATTCGGAAATCTTCGAGCAGACCGAAAACGCTCACCGCGAAATGGGATTCCTTGACGACGAACATGGTCTTGCGGCAAGAATGACGAATGACGCCTGCGGAGCCGACGGACTATACGGAAATATCTATTACACAGGCGTTGCGGAATTCAGCTGGATCCACGCATGGCTCAAACGCGGAGAAACAGATAAGGCGGCAAAATACCTCGAAGGCACGCTTCGCTATAATATAACTCCCGAATATATCTCCTGCGAGAGATACTGTTCTGTCGATCCGTGGTTTGTGCCGTGGCAGCCCAATGCCTCCGGTTCGGGAAGAATATGTCATCTTCTTCTGGACTATTACGGCGAAAAGCCGATATGACCGATGATCGGAATATAAAAATATTACATAAAGAAAGCCGAAAGGAATCACAGACATGCCAAACGAGAAAATACTCGCCTCTGTCGGAGGCAACCCCATAACCGAAGCTGACGTAAATGCCGCCGTTGCGCGTTACGGTCAGAAATACGATAATCCTCAGGGACGCGAAATGATACTCGAACAGCTGATAAACGATAAGCTGTTCTATCTCGACGCAATCAGAAACGTATACGAGCGCGAACCCGAATTCAAGGCGCAGCTCAACGCCGTAAAGGCAATGCTTCTCTCCGAATACGCAATGAAAAAAGCCGCAGAGAACGCAAAGGTGACGGAAGAGGACGCGCGCAAGTATTACGACGAAAACAGCGAACAGATGGTAGCCGGAAAGACCTACAACGCTTCCCATATCCTCGTCGATTCCGAAAACAGGGCAAACGAGCTTCTCGAAAAGATAAAGGCAGGAGAGATCACATTTGAAGCGGCCGCTGCCGAATTTTCGAGCTGTCCTTCCGGAAAGAACGGCGGTAATCTTGGCGATTTCAGCGCCGGTCAGATGGTTCCCGAATTTGAAAAGGCCTGCGACGAGCTTGGAGAAGGCGAAATCAGCGCGCCCGTACAGACACAGTTCGGCTGGCACATCATCAGACTCAACAGCGTCAGCGAATCTCAGACTTTGAAATTTGAAGATGTGCGCGATGAAATAATGGCCGTTCTTATGCGTGAAAAGCAGCAGAGCGCGCTCCAGAGCCGTATCAATCAGCTCAAGCTTCTCTACCCTGTGGACAAGGGCGGAGATAACGCTCCAAAGAGCTCTATACTTCTCTGATTTACGAGATATCCGGTATTTATCATGATCGTTAAGAATGAAAAGTATTATCGCGTGGGAATCCTCGGCACCGAGAATTCTCATGCCATGGCATTCACCAAAACGCTGAATACCACGAATGATTATCCCGATTTCAAGGTGACCGCCCTCTATGCTCTCGACCGTGCTCCCAGTGAGAAGATCGTCGCCGAATGCGGTACGGATATCAGTATCTGCGGCAGTATTGACGAAATGCTTGATTCGGTTGACTGTGTGATGGTCACGGCGCGTCACGGCAAATATCATCTCCCATTTGCCCGCAGATTCATAGAAAAGGGTATGCCCGCCTTTATCGACAAGCCCTTCACAATTTCTCCCGAAGACGCTGATGAGCTGCTCAGACTGGCGGAAGAACACAATGTCCCCCTTTGCGGAGGTTCGGGCTGCAAGTATTCCGATGACCTGACCGCTCTCAAGGCTGAGATCGCCGAAGGAAAATTCGGCAGAGTAAACTCCGCGGTAATTCAGTTCCCCGCAGACCTCGAAAGCGAATACGGCGGATTCTACTTCTACGCATCCCACCTTACAGAGATGACGACCGCGCTTTTCGGCAGAGATATAAAGACGATCACCGCCTTTGCAAAATGCGGAAAGCTCAGTGCCGTCGCGGGCTATGACGATATGAACGTATATATGAATTTCGCGTCAAATTACAGCGCGAACGTCATGCTCTGGTGCGAAAAGGAAATCGTCAGCCGCACGCTCTCAATCGACACCATCCACGAGCATGAGGTAAAATACTTTACCGATATGGTACGCACCGGCAAGGCTCCCTATCCTCCCGAAGAGCTTATGCTTCCCGTCCGCGTCATGAACGCCATTGAACGCTCTCTTACAAGCGGCATGACGGAAAATGTATGAATCTCGCGCGAGTCGCGCCGATTTTATGTTATTATTGCAAATAAACATTGACAAAACGTGATAAGTATATTATAATGTTATCCGCGATTATCACATCCAACGGAACAAAAAATCAACATTTTAAGGAGACAAGAATGAAACGTTCAAAGTTTATCTCTGCGCTGTGTCTTCTTCTTATCGCGGCAATGCTCGCGGTTTCCTGCGCATCCGCTCCCGATGAGGACAAAGGCGTAAGCGATGACCCGAAAGTAACCGCCGCAGACGAAGAGACCGAACCCGAAGAAACCACCGCTCTTTCCACCGTTGAAAGAGAGGACTACGACGGCTACACATACTCCATCGTAGTAACAAACCAGGACAAGCGTCACGTTGACTTTGTTGCTGAGCAGGAAGACGGCTCCACACTCAACGACCTTGTATTCCGCCGCAACTTCACTATCGCCGAGATGTACAACATCACGATTACGGCAGAAGATAAGGATTATTCCGCGATCAACTCTCTCATCCAGAAGGATGCGTCTGCTGACGACAGCTCCTATTCGCTCTATGTATCCAATGCCACCGCTTATTCCACTGCAAGCTCCGGATACATGATCCCGATCAACGACATGGAAGAGCTCAATACATCCGCTCCCTGGTGGGATCAGAACGCTCTTTCCGATATGTCTATCGGCGGCAGAAACTACCTTATCGTCGGCGATATCTGCCCCACCGAGCTCCTTACCTCCGAGTGCGTGCTTTTCAACAAGAAGCTCTTTGACGACGACAGTCTTGAATATCCCTATGACATCGCATTCGACGGCAAGTGGACAATGGACAAGCTGTTCGAGTATTGCCAGGGTCTGACCGAGGACGTCAACGGCGACGGCAAGATCAAGGACAAGGACGACCTGTTCTCCATCACCTGCTGGTACGATTTCGCTTCCGCTCTCTACTACGGCGGCGGCATCACTATGGTAGATAAGGACGCCGAAGATATTCCCTATGTCGCATGGGATATCGAAAAGATGACGAATGTTTTTCAGAAGATATATGACATCGTCATCGGCACCGAAGGCAACTACTCCAAGGACGACCACGAATATTCCTTCAAGGTATTCAATGAGGGACGCGCTTACTTCTGCGGCATCACTTTCCAGAAGATCGAAATGTTCCTGCGCGATATGAACGACGACTACGGCGTGCTTCCTCTTCCCAAGTATGAGGAAACTCAGAACCGTTACCAGACCTGCGTTTCCGGCGCCGGTTCCTTCATCGGCTGGCCTGTAAGTATCAAGGAAGCTGAAATGGTAGGACGCATAACGGAAGCTATGGCTGCCGCTTCCTACGACATTATCACTCCCGCGCTCTACAACGTAATCGTATCCGTTAAGAACGTTCGTGACGAGGAATCCGCGGAAATGGTTCAGCTTATCATCCGTAACCGCGTATTCGATATTTCTCACATGTACGGTATTGCCGGCGACGACTTCGCTATCGAGCTTCTCAAGAAGAAGAGCACAGACGTTGCCTCCTACTTCGCAAAGAAGGAAAAGACCGCCAACAGAAATCTCGAAAAGCTCATCGAGGCATTTACCAGCCTTGAATAATCCGTCTGATTTATTGAAATGATTTCACACAAAGAGCAGCCGAAAAAGCTGCTCTTTGTCGGTTTATCACACATGTGGAGGACATCATGCCGCTTCAAATCATTCGCAGAGATATAACAGAAATGCGCGTTGACGCCATTGTCAATACCACTAACGAACAGATGACGCCTTACAGTGGTATCGACCTGGCAATTCACAATGCCGCCGGACCGAAGCTTGACGAGGAATGTGCGAGCATCGCTCCTCTCGGTCTGGGCAGCGCAAAAATCACAAAGGGATATGATCTCCCCGCAAAATATGTTATCCATACGTCCGGTCCTGTCTGGCAGGGCGGTCTGTACGGAGAAAGCATTATCTTAAAATCCTGTTATCTCGAGTCTCTTCGTCTGGCAGTCGAGAACGGATGCGATTCCGTGGCATTTCCGCTGATCTCATCCGGAGCCTGCGGATACCCCAGAGACCGGGTCCTCAAATACGCGGTAGAGATCATTTCGGAATTTCTTAACGATCACGAGCTTGAAGTTTATATATGCATATATGATAAAAGCTCCTATGAATTTGACGTAAAGCTGTTTGAAATTCTTGACAGACTGATACATGAAAGCAGTACTTCCATAAATTCCGATTCAGACATCACTGAACAAGAGGCTTCATTCTACCGCG
>JAZQNC010000001.1:0-2900 GCA_045627165.1 Eubacteriales bacterium | reverse complement strand
CTCGACAAAGGCGGCATGAAGCTGGCCGATGAACGCCATAAAAACGGCTGGAGCGGCCTTCTCTTCAGATCCTGACGTGATTTACCCTCTGCAAGTGTAAATTTTTATTTAACTGAGAAGCAAATTTCACAAAAATGTTTGACAAAAAACGCCGATGGTAGTATAATATCACCGTCTGTAAGCGGCGTTTTTATAGGGTGTAGCCATGCGCTTTTTCGGAAGCTGTTTACAGAATAACGACACGGAAAAGTGTGCTTATTGCTTATGCCGAGATTTTTTGTTCCGGACGGCAGCGTGTCCGACAATATTATTACGATATCCGGCGATGACGCGCGCCATATCGCGCTTTCGCTGAGGATGGCGGTCGGCGACGGTATAACCGTCTGCGATTATTCGGGAAATGAATATGTCTGTACGCTTTTGCAGATAAATCCGACGCTTGTGCGGGCGGAGATCAGAGAAAGCCGATGTTGTCCCGCCGAGCCGAAGATAAGCTATGTGCTTTATCAGGCTCTGCCGAAGGGCGACAAAATGGACACCATTGTTCAGAAGTCGGTGGAATGCGGAGTGAGACGCATCGTGCCGCTGATGACAGAAAGGTGCATATCGCGCCCCGATGACAAATCGTTTGCAAAGAAGCTCGAGCGCTGGAACCGTATATCGCGTGAAGCGGCAGGTCAGTGCGGACGCGGCATAATCCCGTCTGTGGAAGGCTGTATCGGTATTGAACGTCTTATTGCCGAAGGCGTGGACGGAAGTTTTCTGCCTCTCTTCTTCTACGAGGGAGACGGTACGACTCCGCTGCCGAGGGTAATACGTTCACTGAGCGATATTCCCAATGAAATACGGATGATCGTGGGCAGCGAAGGCGGCTTTTCAGCGGATGAAGCAAAAGCTCTGACAGATGCGGGTTATATACCGGTAGGACTCGGGAAGAGAATATTGCGATGTGAAACGGCGGCTCAGTTTGTTCTGGCGTGTTTCTGCTATGAGTTTGAGATGTGCGGAGACTGACGCGAAGCGAATACGCGATACCGAAACATGAGACTAATGATTTGGAGTGATTATTTTGAGTACTAAGGATTTGAAGCTTAAAGATAAAATTGTCGCAAGAGAGCAGCAGGAAAAGCGCGATGACTTTCTTGCCAACCGTATGCTTATACTTATGCTTGCGGTCACTTTCGCAGTGGTTGCGATGCTGTTGATAAAAAAGAACAATCCCACATACGAAGCCGTATTTATTCTCCATGCGCTCACATGGGTACAGATAGGTTTCGGTGTGCTTCTTTGCGCGGCGATTGCCAATTTCGTGATCAAGCGCAAAAACGGAGCTGACGAGAGCGGAAGGTATATAGACAGCGGTCTGCTGCTCTGCGCAGCGGCTTCGTTCTTCCTGATGTCCTTGTTTTATACCAAGCTTCTGACGACGGGCTGTGTGGCTTTCTTGCTTGCCGCTGTTATCCTGTACTTCATATACTGCTTCTACCAGCGCGATTTCTTCTGGTATACCGTAATGACATACTGCGGCGCGGTCCTGATATATCTCGCGTCTCTGCGTCTCGGCGGCGGTACCGTTAAGATAATAGCGAAGATCGTTGGCAAGTGTGCCGCTTTCATTCTTCCCGCTGCTGTTATTATAGCGGTGCTCGTAATCCGCGGCAGACTCGGCACAGTAAGCATTGGCGGCAAAAAGCGCAGGATCATGCATCAGGGTTATCTGTATTATCCTTTCATTGTGTGTTCGGCGGTTACTCTTGCGGGAGCCGTTACCGCGTTTCTGCTTCCGGCGGCGATGATATATGCTGTTGTTGCACTTTTTGCGGTATTTCTTATAATCGCCATTATTTACACGATCCGTATGATGTGACGGACGGCTCGTAAAGCAGAATAGATTAGCATATCCGTAATGCGGCGGCGTTGTACAAAGGAGGTTCTTTGCTTTGTCGAACAGATTGTTTCAGGGAATAATTCATCAGATGAAGGATACTGTGGACAGGATTGTCGGAGTCTGTGATGAAAGCGGTGTTATTATTTCCTGCAGCGAGCTCAACATGATCGGCGAAACAGGGCAGGGAATCAGGGAGGACTCGTTGTTTTCGGCTTCGTCTTTACGCGGCGGCGGATATACTTATCGCAGGATAGGTTCTCCGCACAAGGGCGGATATATAGTCTTTGTTCAGGGTGAGGACGGAGAAGCGGATAAGCTCTGCGGAGTGCTTGCCATAACTCTCGGCGGCATGAAGGATCTTTATGATGAGAAGTACGACAAGAGTTCCTTTATCAAGAATATAATTCTCGATAATATTCTGCCGTCCGACATTTATACAAAGGCTCATGAGCTTCATTTTCCCACTGATATTACCCGTGTGGTATTTCTTATCCGATTCGAGAATATAAACGGCATCGTGCCTTTTGAAATAATCGAAAATATGTATCCCGACCGAAATCACGATTACGTTATTGCGGTGAGCGAAACCGAGATACTTCTTGTCACCGAAACCGACAAGCATCCGGACTCAAAGGTGCTTGAACAGACAGCGCTTCAGATTTCGGATACGATAAGCTCGGAATTTTTCACCAAGGTATTCATCGGAATCGGTACTCCGGTCGATAATCTCAGAGATTTGGCGCGTTCATATAAGGAATCGCAGACTGCCATTGAAGTCGGCAAGGTGTTTGATACCGAGAAGAGAATACTGTCCTATGAAAATCTCGGTATCGGGAGGCTTATATATCAGCTTCCCACAACACTCTGCGAGGTGTTTCTGACAGAAGTATTCAAAAAGGGAACTCTCGAAACGATAGACCATGAAACGCTGCTCACGATTCAGAGTCTGTTCGAAAATAATCTGAACGTTTCGGAGACGTCCAGAAAGATGTTTGTTCACCGCAATACCCTT